>JABSSR010000396.1 GCA_013213965.1 Verrucomicrobiales bacterium
GATACCGTTAAGGACACCCCTGATATTCACATCAAGCATTTTCTGCCAGTCCTCAGGATCCTGAGATTGAGGTTTCCCGTTAATCATCACTCCTGCATTATTAATCATGCAATCAACTTCACCATGAGCGTCCTCGGCCTCAGAAATTGCAGCTTTCATGCCTTCAAGGTCAAGAACATCGACCTCTTTGCAAATCGCATTTGGTAAGTTCATGGCCTCCATGAGTTCAATCCTTCGAGCCATGAGAAGGAGCGGGTAACCTGCTTCTGAAAAGGCCTTAGCTGTCGCGGCACCGATACCAGAACTTGCTCCAGTTATCGCGATTAATTTCTTATTGTCCATCTCCCGATGTTAAAGAAATTAGGCTCAACCAATCAAACCAAATTATAGATATTTTTCCTTAGTAATACTGAGCTTAGCCCACGACACTTTGATTTTATTTCCGATTAACTGACCAAGTTTCCCCGACCAATACCCTGACCCCCTCAGAATCAAAGGTCACTTCATATGAACCGTTATCATTCATTTTTATATGCGTTTTCTCACGAATAGCACTTGGGTTTTGCGGTAAATCATAAGGAACAAAGACACTCAAGAAAAATTCATCACGAAGCGCTCTGATTGGTCGGTAAGAAAATACTGTAATGTTGGACCCGGTGTCCTGGGAATGTGACTGCTTTAATTTTCCATGCTGAGAATCTTTTTGAGGATGCGTGATGAGCAGTAATCTGGATTCGCCTTTCTTCCACCACGCGTTGTCTATTGGTGGAGCATCAAACCAGTTCTCTTCCTGATCCCCTGAACCCATGGACTCTTCATAACCCACATGCCAGACAGGACCAGCCCGATACTCATTCCCAAGAATTTTCGAACCTCTATACTTATCCATTACAACAAAATACCCTTCTTTGGTCAGAACTGATCTCCTCTCCCAGCGACTGCCTTTACCGTAATAATCATTGAAGGCAAACTGACCATACGAGTCCCCCTCCGCATTATTTCCTACGGCAACAAACTTATCGTCATGCTTAATATTGCCACGACGCATATAATCACGTTGATCTCCTTTCCTGTCAGGATGTAGCGGAAACTTATGGCGATTATGAAGGACTAACAAAAGGTCCAAGCTCTCCTCCCCGGCTCCTCCACCAATTGGCATATCATCCCTATAAACATTATTATATTTACCAGAGGTATGCAGGTACTTGGATCCAGAGGCCGAGTACTCGTAAAGATGCCCTGACACATTATCCAAGTGTTCATCCTTATGAGGATAGAGAAAGTAAGCCGCAAAAGGAGTTCCCGATTGGCGGTTTTGATTAAGATAAAGCCTCTCAGGAATCTTCTCTTTCATGGAGCTAAGCATTCCGACCATTGATCCTCCTGGTGGCACTTCAGGTTTAATTCCACGCTTAACAAACCATGCGAAGCGGCGCTCGTATGCAGAAATGTAATCTCTGGGAACGTCTCCTCTGATTGGACGGCCTCCGATTGCCACTTGCTCGGCCGCCCACAGATAGTGAGGATTCTTATAATGCTGAGCCAATCGGTACCACAAGTGCCCGTCTCTGGATGAAGTCTCCACGTTATAATAACCCACGTTCCAAGGATCCTCATAGGTCGAATCAAGATCATCTCTGACCATTGATCCGGAATTTGGATTTCCTCGAACACCTCCCCCATGAACAAATCCTAAACACCTCTTAGCAACGGAATTAATTAACTCCTTCTCCTTATCTATCCTGCCCGTCGCCTCCGCAATATCGATCAACCCATGAAGAAATATCGGTCCATAAGGATAGTAGGTCCATTCAGTCCAATCCCCGAAATCAGACAAGCTCTTCCATATCCTATCAATCCATGCCTTAGCCTCGACTGCTTGAGGCGCGTCGGGATAGAGTTTCAGAGCAAGAGCGATCCCTCCAGCATTACCGAAGGAGTGATTATTTGCAGACTGCGCCTTCTTCTTGAAATTAATAAATCGCGGCTCAAGGCTCTGCTTTACAATTTCCTCAAAACGAATCTTCTCTTCGTTCGTGAGCATCCCCTGAGTGGCTAATTCCTCATAAATTCTCATCCTCGCAGCACCTCCCCAACCACCATGATAGCCACCACCGTGAAGGTCTCTATATACTTTGCGCCCCTCAACATTGAGGACCGACTCCTTCCTGTCCCCAGTCAGCGTCGTATAAAATAAATAAAGCAGATCACCCTCTCCCTTCTCTTTTAGTCTCTGATGCTTATCCAGTATCAGTCCCCTAAAGACAGCACGCAGCACTTTCAACGCACCCTTATCTTTTCTGTCTCCGTCCACATAACGACACCTTAACCGGTCCCAGACCCACCAACCTCGCGAAAAAGAGTGTTTCCCCGATGCGCCCATCGAGTTCCTCA
>JABSSR010000397.1 GCA_013213965.1 Verrucomicrobiales bacterium
CGAGATCATTGTGGTTCCCATCATCAAACATTTCCGCGGATGTGTAAGGATCAATATGGCCTTTGGGGGTATAATAAATAAAAACCGAATCAATACCATCGGTCTTGGATTCGATAACTTTTGCCGTGATCGTTATGGGCTGGTTTGCTGTTGCATTGATCGGTCTGGAGACTGAGGTGATGGATGGGGGAACCTTTGATATTTCCGGATGAGTGCTGAGATATTCGTGCCTAGTATTTATTAGATCTTTCAGCTGTGAGATGCTGGACCTGAAGGCAGTCATGTTGAAGTCTTTCTTGGGATCATTCTCGATAAACGATTCGATTGTCTTAACGTAACGATCGATGGTCGCGGTTAGCTTGTCCGGATTGAAATCATTTTCGAGCACGGTTCTCATGTGCGCTATGTATCGCTGACGAAAATCTGGAACTGATAACAGTTTATTGATGACGGGCCGGTTCGTGTTGGTATCATGCTCAAAAGGGTTCAAACGCGCGTCCCTCGATGTGAACGCTTCGTTCCCGTCATGCTCTATTGGGAAAATTCGCCCCGATTTAGGCTCGTAATAAATCATGTAATCACAGCCCTTGTGCCAGTAGCTGTCATCATCAGTGAAGACATTTTCGAGGACCAGGAACCATAGCCAGCTATCCACGGCCAGTACTTCGTTGACCTTGGTCTTAAATTCTCCTGCAGGAGTGTTATTGAGAACGTCAGTGGCATGGATGAGGTTTGCCCAGGGATCGTCACTGTTCTGTTTTTTTAACTCATATAAGTTTTCGTAAGTTGATGGGTTCTCTCCGAGATAAAGCAGGGCCTTGTCTCCACTTGACCAGCCACCTCCTCCGCCACCAGGTGGTCTTCCACCACCAGGTGGTCTTCCACCGCCAGGTGGTCTTCCACCGCCTCCTGGTCCACCTGCGCCTGCGCCGCTACCGCTACCGCTGGGTGATTTCCATCGGTCTCCGTTATTGCTACCAAAATATTGCTTAATTAAGGGACTGTCCTGTTGTTGGGCATTTGAATAAACACCCCAGTTCTCTCCGTTGATATTTAGCTGAACGAATCCGGCCTCTGGACAGGCCGCATATTTTTTCATCGCGTTGAAATAAAGAGCTTCCTTTAATAGGGTCTGATCGCCGGCAGCATTGTTGAAATTAAGTGTATCATAACCCCCTAGATCGGCACCTTCAAGAGTCGCATCGATGCTGATATTGACTGATTTCTTTTCACCGTTCACTCTCTGGTAGGAGGTGTTCCCTTTGTAACGAACTCCTACGCCTTCAATTATTTCTTCTCTAAATTGCAGTGTTCCTTGGATTTCCTCACCAGTCGAGTAGCTCGCAACAAGTTGGCTCTGCCAGTTTGTATCTTCAAAGGTCAATTCAATTGTCCGTACGCACATCGGATCGTAGAACCCTTCAGTCTGAATGGCGCGAACAAAGCCGAACGATTCTTGATTTGATAATCTTAAGCTGGCTGAAGAATTTCCGTCAGAGAATATCGGGGGCACTTCATAAAGAGGTTCCCAGTTTTTTAAGTCATCAGAAAATTGAAAAAGCCATTCCTGTTTTTTCTTGCCGGTCGTGCTTAGGGAGAATTCGCCGTTATCGAATGTGAATTGAATTTGATTTTCATCGGCAAGGCTGATGAACGGAAACAACAGCAGGGAAAGGAGTAGGGTTTTCACTCCTTCCACTATATGTTTGTTAGATGAATATATCATTACGGATTCAAATTATGAGTAATGATTAATCTGCTCAATGCCGATCCTGTTAATCGGTTTCAGATTATGGATTCTCTTACCTTTGGTGATCTTGAAATATCTAAAATTAAAGGGAAGGGAACTTCACCCATTTCTCTTCACTGGCACTGCTTTTTACAGCAGTTTCGATGAAGGTTAAGCCGGCGACCCCATCAGTTGCGTCAGGAAAATCGTATCCTCCTTCGGGCGCATCATTTCCCTCAATCTTATCCGTAATTGCTTTAGCAGCGGCCAGGTAAACGTTGGCGAAAGCTTCAATGAAACCTTCAGGATGGGCGAACGGTGTTCTACTATTATTGGAAGCCGCTTCGCCTAGATAGTCATTGCCCCTTCTGTAAGTTTTCCTTGGCGCGTTTGCATATTTAACGATCAGTTCATTAGGGTCCTCCTGATGCCATTCTAAAGAAGCCTTGGTTCCGTAGACGCGAATGTTCAGAGCGTTTTCGTCTCCGTTTGAAATTTGTGATGCGTAAATGATTCCTTTCACTCCTCCCTCGAAGCGGATCAGATTGTTTCCGTCATCGTCCAGTTCACGTCCCGGAATGAATGCTGTCAGTTCAGAGCATATTTCCTCAACTTCAAGTCCTGTAATGTAACGGACAAGATTATGCGCATGCGTGCCGATGTCACCCATGCAGTTTGATGATCCGGCAATTGCAGGATCTGATCTCCAATTAGATATCTGTCCCTGACCCTCTCCTTCAACGTCTCCGACTGCATATCCCTGTGGATATTCAGCGACAATTTTCAGGATCCTTCCCAATTCGTCATCATTTACCATTCGGCGTGCCTCTTTGACCATTGGGTATCCAGTGTAATTGTGGGTCAGACAGAATACCTGTCCAGTTTCATTGACAATGTCCCGCAAAGCACGTGCCTCGTCCAGTGTTCTGGTCATGGGTTTATCGCAAATGACATTGAACCCTGCCTCAAGAAATGTTTTGGCTACATCAAAATGGAGATGGTTTTGAACGACAATTGAAACAAAATCGATCTTATCTTCTCTGGCAGATTCTTTTTCTGCCATTTCCTGATAGCTTCCATATACCCGGTCAGGATTCAAGAAGAAATCCTCTCCTGAAAGTTTGGATTTTTCTGGTGAAGAAGAAAATGCTCCTGCGACCAGTTCAATTTTCCCATCAAGATTGGCGGCCATCCTATGAACGGCTCCAATAAATGCACCCCGGCCTCCGCCGACCATTCCCATGCGTAATTTACGGTTCATATTTTTTCTTTCTACTAAATGATAAGGATAAGGATTATTAGATTCTGTAATTTATTATTAACATGAGACAGGCGCTCCAGTCTCTGCTGATTGATAAGCAGCATCAATGATTTGCATTAAAATGAGGGCCTGTTCCGGAGTGTTCAGTGGTTCTTCTTGACCATCAATGGCAAGAATAAAATTGGACGCTGACCTGATCCGTCCCATATCCTCGCACTCTTCAACATCTATACTGGAATCGATCCTCTCGGCACCGTTCTGAGAATATATCTCACATGAATCGATGGCGGTTTCATCGAGTCCGTCCTCACCGAAGAGACGTTCAACTTTACCTCCAGACTTCGTTCCCTGGAAGACCACGGACACTTCTTCCCTCTTTATCATTTCTGCCCAGCTGATCTGAAAGCTACACACTTGTCCGGTTTCAAATCTTACAAAACCGTGTGATGCAGCCTCTACGTCTGTAATGCCTTCATCATTGTCCGGAAGTCCCCATGGTCCCTTGAAGTTCTTATCGGTAATGAAATTATCAAAGGTCTGAGCCATGACGTGAGAAGGTTTTGGATAACCCATAAAATACATTGCCAGATCAAGCATATGGAGCAGATCTATGAGCGGGCCTCCTCCGGACAGTGCCTTTGTAGTGAACCACCCGCCGAATCCTGGTATTCCTGTCCTCCTGCACCACTTGGCCTGGGCCGAGTTGATAGTTCCAATTTCGCCGGCATTAATTTTTTCCATGATAGCGTAGGATTCCGGTCTGGCACGGTTATTGAAATTGAACATCAGCTCCTTGCCGGCTTCATTCGCGGCATCGATCATTTCATTCACCTCCGCAGCGTTCAGCGCGGGAGGCTTCTCACAAAAAACGTGTTTTCCTGCTTTCAATGACTGAATAGCTAGTGGTGCATGAAATTTATTTGGAACGATGATGCTGACTGCGTCGAGTTCTTCAATTGCCAACATTTCTGTCACATCACTAAATACCTGAGGAATTTCGTTTTCCTCTGCCGTTTGTTTGGCAGCATCTTCGTTGATATCAGCGATGGCTGTTATTTCAGCGCCGGCCTGCTTGAATCCCTGAATATGATAGCTGACCATTCCGCCAGCTCCTATAATACCTACTTTGATTGCCATATTGAATTGATAATGTGTGTTTGGGATTGGGATTTTATACGGCCTTTCGCCGGATGGAAGAGATTTTTTTCTTATAGTGAGATTCCGAACTGGCGAGCCAATGAATGAATGAACATGTGGTGCTTTTTTGGTGCTTGATTCAGCCAGTTTTTAAGGTATTCCGAAAATGGAATGTCTTCTTTCGCCTTTCCTTTGTTGATATATAGAATTGAGGGCCAGTGCTCGGGGTTCGTTTCAAATGCAATCAGAAGAGCCCCTGCAATTTTGCCGTTCATGGTGCGGTTGACTGGATCCTTTTCAAACTTTTCTGAATGCATGGAGTAATAATCTGCCAGAGAAAGTCCTTCCGGGAGTGTATGTTTAGTTTCAAGATCCTTTACGTAATCTCGAATTAAGGCGGAATAGGATTTCCAGTTTGGATAAGGAGGGGCTGTTTTCCATGTTTTTGCCATTGATCGGAGTGCGAACATTGAAGCCATCTCGCATAGTGATTCTTCAAACCATAGATTTCTTCTACTTCCATTGCGGAAACGGCAAAGGACATGACAGAACTCATGAGCTATTTGATAAGAATACTGGCACCAGTAACGGTCCCCGGTATTAATTTTAACAATGATCTCCCCTCGGATATTTCTTTGAAATAGCGTTATGGGGCCACTCTTGTCACGGCTGACGCGGATAGGTTCTTTTTCTTTAAGTGGGGCAAAGTGTTCATGAATTGAATCGCAGGCAGAATATAGTACAGCTTCAATGTCATTGGGCGAACCGTTTCCCCAACCTTCCTTGTCCAATCTGATCTGGTAGGCTCTTCCGTTATCCTTGCAATGAGCTGGTTCTGAAATTATCAGGAAGGGAACCAAAAGGATGAGGTGTCGTATCTTCATGATCCGTTAGATTGAATCTTTTGTGATTTTTTTCTATACTTTCCACATGGCTGAAATTCAGCTTCATTCCCCAGATAAAATACATTTTTGTTTTCC
>JABSSR010000398.1 GCA_013213965.1 Verrucomicrobiales bacterium
CAGGTCCTTGAAGCGGGATACATTTTTGAGCCAAGTTCGGAAAAAGTTTTCGCAATGATATTGCCGCATTACCTCAATTATCAATTATACCAAATGGTCCTTGAAGCCCGTGCCTCGGAGCATTCTGCAAGGATGGTTGCCATGAAAAGTGCAACTGATAATGCGAAGGAGATGGTTGATGATTTGACTCTTCTTTATAACAAAGTTCGCCAAGCTGCAATTACCAGTGAACTCCTTGAAATAACTACTGCGCAGATGGCCCTTGAATAATTTAACCACAGCTATAGACAACAAATAAATTTATATAAAATGAGCGATAATACCGGAACCATCGTCCAAGTCATTGGCCCCGTCGTCGATGCCGATTTCTCTAAGGCTGAGAGTTTACCTAAAATCTATAATGCATTGGAGATCAATTACGAAGTATATGGAAAACCGAACAAACTGATCCTGGAAGTCCAGCAGCACTTAGGTGATGGTTGGGTCCGTGCAGTGGCTATGTCTTCTTCGGAAGGCCTCAAGAGAGGAATGGACATTGCAGATACTGGTGCTCCGATTTCGGTTCCTGTTGGTGACGAGGTCCTGGGCCGCATTTTCAATGTGACGGGTGATCCCGTAGATGAGCGTGGAGACGTTAATACAGAAAAACGTTACCCGATTCATCGTTCAGCTCCGGCCCTCACTGAGCAGGACACATCGGCTACAATTTTGGAAACCGGAATTAAGGTCATTGATCTTATTTGTCCGTTCACTAAGGGAGGTAAGGTCGGAGCGTTCGGAGGAGCAGGTGTTGGTAAGACCGTTGTCATTATGGAGCTCATTAACAACATTGCTAAGAATCATGGAGGTTACTCTATTTTTGCAGGCGTTGGTGAGCGGACCCGTGAAGGAAATGACCTGTATTGGGAAATGTCTGAGGCTGGCGTTATTAATCAGGATAATCTTGCCGAATCGAAAGTTGCACTGGTCTATGGCCAGATGAACGAGCCTCCGGGGGCCCGACTCCGTGTTGCTCTCTCAGCACTCGCCATGGCGGAATTTTTCCGTGATGAGCAGAATCAGGACGTGCTTCTCTTTGTGGACAATGTTTTCCGTTTCTCTCAGGCAGGATCAGAAGTTTCTGCTCTACTGGGCAGGACCCCATCAGCGGTCGGTTATCAGCCGACACTCGCAGCTGAAATGGCTCAGCTCCAGGAACGTATCACCTCAACGACCAAAGGATCTATCACGTCTTTCCAGGCAGTCTATGTGCCGGCCGATGACCTGACGGACCCTGCACCAGCGAATACCTTTGCTCACCTGGATGCTACTGTGGTCCTTGAGCGTAAGTTAGCTGAGCTTGGAATTTATCCTGCCGTTGACCCGCTCTCTTCAACTTCATTGGCCCTTGCGCCTGAGATCGTTGGTGAAGAGCACTACGAAGTGGCGCGTGGCGTTCAGCAGGTCCTCCAGAAGTACAATGACTTGCAGGACATTATTGCTATCCTTGGTATGGATGAATTGAGTCCCGAAGATAAGCTTACTGTTGCCCGGGCCCGTAAGGTTCAGAAGTTCCTATCGCAGCCGTTCCACGTGGCTGAAGTGTTCACAGGGACACCGGGAGTTTACGTTTCTGTTGAAGATACAGTTAAAGGCTTCAAGGAAATATTGGACGGTAATCATGATGAAGTGCATGAGGATAACTTCTACATGAAGGCCGGGATCGATTCTGTAGATAAAGGTTAAGAAGATCATCGAATATAAAAATTCATTTCCATGAAACTTGAAATAATTACTCCAGAGAAGGAATACTTTTCCGGTGAAGTGGAATATGTCGAGATTCCAGGTGTTGAGGGACATATGGGACTTTTGCCGGGACACGCTCCTCTGGTCACAATGCTTAATGATGAGCCGGATGAGGACTTGAAATATAAAGTTGATAAGAACAGCAAAGAGATTGAATTGGCCCTCGGTCCGGGATATCTGGAAATTGCGCAAGATAAGATTTCTGTTCTCACTGATTGGATCGTTTCTGAAGAGGATGATATTGACGTGGACGCAGCTGAGGAAGCGATGCAACGTGCCAAGGATGCACTTGAAAATGTTACTGAAGAGGATGAAAAATATGATGCCCTTCAAGCTACAATTGCTAGATCCTTAGCGCAGATTAGTATCAAGACTCGCCGAAAGAATCTCTAATTCTTTCTATGGGCCCCTTTTTCATTGATTGCAAAGTAATCGCTTTTCAATTTACAAGTTCGTAGCTTTCAGGAACTTTAAGTAATGTGCTCATTAAAGTTAGTTGATATTAAAAAACCATTTCAGCTCTTATTATTTTTAAGCTTTTCAATTCTTTGTGTTTCCATAGCACATTCAGCTGAAACGACCAGCTTATGGAAAGTGACTAGTGATGGTTCCGGTCCATCCATTTATCTTGCAGGTTCCATACACATACTGAGTGAAGATGATCACCCGTTGCACCCTGCCTTTGAGGCTGCTTATAGAGCTTCAGATGATCTGGTATTGGAAATAGCAACGAACGATGATCCTGGATCGGACACCTTAGCTCTCGAGAAGGGTATGTATGGGAAAGGCAGAAAGATAAGCGATGATCTATCACCTGAGATGTATGCTGAACTTGGAAAGTATCTCAAGGGCGCAGGATTACCGACTACTGCGATGGACGGATTCAGGCCATGGATGGCTGGTATGACAATATCAATCACAGAAATTATGAAAATGGGGGGAAGGCCAGAACTGGGAGTCGATACTTTTTTTGAAGAGCGTGCAGTGAAGGACGGGAAGACTGTGAGAGGCCTTGAAACGACCGAGTTTCAGATCGATCTTTTTGCTAAGCTTAACAAAGAAGAGCAGGAAAAAATGCTGGGCTCTACATTGAAGGATATGGCTACCGTTGAAACAGATTTTCCAAAGATGGTGAAAGCTTGGAGAGAAGGTGATGATGCGATCGTTGAAATGATGATTGATGATTCAATGTCAGGTTCACCTCAGTTTCGTAAGGCTTTGCTGGATAATCGAAATGAGAATTGGGCGAAGAAGATTAACGAGTACCTGAAAGGAGACAAAGATATCATGGTTATCGTTGGTGCGGCTCACTTGGTGGGGGAGAAGGGTCTCATTAAACTTTTGAAAGGATCGGGGCTACGCGTTGAACGCTGGAATGCAGAGAATAAAAATAAGAAAAAGAAACCTTCCAAGAAAAAAGCTAGATTCATTCCAGTTTCGATCTGAGTAGGATTTCTTTTTTGACTCATGTGAAATTACTGATTACAGGAGGTTCAGGATTTATAGGATCAGCTCTGGTCCGCCATGCGATTGGTTTAGGTCATTCCGTTATCAATGTTGATAACCTGACATATGCAGGAAATCCGGATAATCTTCCCGGCATATCTGATAATCCTCTCTACTCCTTTGAAAAGGCTGACATTAGGGACGGAGAAAAATTGCGCGAGATATTAGAAACGCATGTTCCTGATTCCGTGATTCATTTGGCGGCAGAGACTCACGTTGATCGGTCCATCCAATTTTCTAGTGAATTTATCACAACGAACGTGAATGGGACGTACGCGCTTTTAGAGGCAGCACTTCATTATTGGGAACAGAGAGGGAACGATGGAAAATTCAGGTTCCTTCATGTTTCCACTGATGAAGTTTATGGTCAACTTGATCACGAGGGATCCTTCACTGAAGATTCACCGTACAGACCAAGTAGTCCCTATTCCGCATCAAAAGCAGCCAGTGATCATTTGGTGAATGCTTGGCACATGACCTATGGACTGCCGGTCCTGACGACAAACTGTTCAAATACATATGGTCAATACCAGTTCCCTGAAAAACTTATTCCAAAGGTTATCATTAATGGAATAGAAAAAAAATCAATTCCTGTTTACGGGAACGGACAGAACATCCGTGAATGGCTTCACGTCAATGATTTAGTCGATGCTCTGATGAGGATCTTATCGGATGGAGAAATTGGCCAAATCTATAACATCGGTAGCGGATCTGAAATTGCTAATCTTGCTCTAGTTAAAATGATATGTGAAATATTGGATTCTAAGTTTCCTGACCTTTCTCCACACTCTGAACACATTCAATTTGTTAATGACAGAGCAGGTCACGATTTTCGCTACAGTTTAGATTCATCAAAGATTCGCAATGGACTTGGGTGGAAGCCTTCCGTCAGTCTAGATGAGGGCTTATGCGAAACCGTGAACTGGTACTTGGAGAATGATAATTGGTGGAAACCCTTGATGAACTGAAAGAGGAATTAATCGATCAGTTCACCGCCTGCTTTTTTCCATGCTAATATACCACCGTCAAGGTGATAGACTTCTTTGAACCCGAGCTTTTGCATTTTCCTGAGAGCTCCTCTACTTCGGCCGCCAGACTGACAGTGCAGAAGATAGGCCTTATTCTTGTCGAGTCCCTTGAGCTTCTTTTCGAAATCGGATCCAAAGAAGTTGATTAACTTGGCTTTTGGAAAATGCTCTCTGTCATATTCTTCCTTTGTCCGAACATCGATGATAATGAGAGTCTTTTTTTCTTTTATAAATTTGGCGATTATCGCCTTGGTCTTGATAGCATCCAAGTTCTTGTAAACAGATTCAGATTCATCTGCAAGACAGGTAACTAATGATTGAATGGTATAGATTAGAGCGAGTGAAAATAATTTCATTTAGATATGATAAAGATTGATGTGATAGAACATATTTTGCCAGCTCAATACATTCTTTTCTTTCATGAAACAAAAGTAATTAGTTTTTTTAGGTGTTTGCGAATTAGGCATTAAAGTAAGCACACAGAATCTTTTTCTTATCAACCGATGCTTAAGAGACTTGGAACCAGAATTTCTTTACCATTAAAGGGAGTGGGGATTCTTTTAGTTTTTGGAATGAGTTTGATCTCGTCATGGTCAGCTCAAGTCAAGGACACGAAATTTAGCGTGGACAGAGGATTCTTTGCGGAACCTTTTGTTTTGAATATTTCCTCAGCTACTCCCCGGGCTAAGATTCGTTATACGACAGACGGGAGTCATCCAAGTCCAGATAATGGAATAGACTATACGGGTCCTTTGATATTGAAAAGGACGACGGTCATTCGTGCTGTAGCCTTTAAGGAGGGCCATGACCCGACAGATGTGGATACTCATACTTACATTTTTCTTGAGGATGTAATTCGTCAGACCGGAAAAGGTATGCCAGTAAGCTGGGGTCCCTTTGGCCGATTTGATACTGTTCCCGGAGACTTAAGGCCCGGACCCTACGTTGGTGATTATGCAATGGATCAGGACATTATAAATGATCCAAGGTATGCAAATACCATCAAAGAGGACATGCGATCCGTTCCTACTCTTGCCGTTTCTTTGGATCCTGAAGATTTATTTTCTACAGTGCCAGTCCAGACCGATGCTGACAATAATGTCATTCAGACCCGTGGCATATATCCTATCGGTAAGGGATTTGAAAGGGCCGCATCTGCTGAATTGATTTTACCTGACGGATCAACAGGATTTCAAATTAATTGTTCGCTAGAAGTTCAAGGAGCGACCAGTACGGACCGATGGAAAACAGACAAGTTGTCCATGAGGCTGAAATTCAAGCCTCCGTACGGTCCTCCCGAATTGGATTATCCTCTGTTCGGTGATGAGGCAACTGACAATATCAATACTGTCATTCTTGATGCAACTAACCAGCAGTCCTGGACACATCCTAATCCTGATCAGCAATTACGCGCACAATACATTCGGGATCAACTCGTCGGTGACTTTCAGAACGCTGCAGGAGGAATTGCCCCAAGAGGTAATTATGCTCATCTTTACCTTAACGGATTGTATTGGGGAATGTATTGGTTGCATGAATTTGTAGATGAGGAATTTGTGGTTGCCTATCGTGGTGGAAAGAAAAGCCACTATGATATCTTGAGGCACCGATCTAGTAATGTTGTTGCTGGTGATAACAAGAGTTACGAAGATCTATTCAGTGCCACTGATATTGATTTGAGTATTGAGAAAAATTATAAGGCTGTTCTCAATTTGCTCGATGTGGACCGATTCATTGACTATATAATCATCAATTTTTATGCGGGCAATGCTGACTGGGCCTTTCAGAATTGGAACGCAAGTAATAATCGGAACGATCCGGAACGATCATGGCTCTTTCATAATTGGGATGCAGAAAAGACATTTCAGCAGGTCACTGATGATGTGACTCATGCAAATGACCCGGGATCACCGACGCAGATTCATCAGCGGCTTAAGCTAAATAGCGAATATCGTCTCAATTTTGCTGATAGGGCCCATCATTTGATGTTTAATGAAGGAGTCCTTACTCCTGAAATTGCGGCTTCTATTTATACTTCCCGTCTCATGGAGATTGATCGAGCCATTGTTGCCGAGTCAGCCCGTTGGGGAGATAATCGTAATCCTGATAAGGCGCCATACACGCGTTCAACTTGGATCATGGAAAGGGACCGATTGTTAACGGATTTTTTTCCCGGACGGACCAAGGTCCTTCTTTCTCAATTGAAACGTGAGAGCCTTTATCCAACTATTGAGGCTCCTGTCTTTTCACAACATGGGGGAAACGTTGAGTCTGGTTTCATTTTAACATTCGGTGATCATCCCGGCACTGATCGAATCTATTATACTGATGACGGGACTGATCCAAGGAGAGTGGGAGGAGATGTTTCAGTTAATGCGATGGAAGGCAATCAGGTCAGGATCACACGCAGTGTGAATGTTAAGGCAAGAGTCTTCAATGAGATAGATGATGTTTGGAGTGCGTTAACGGGTGCAGTCTTTTTTGTGGAGGATGGAGCTAAAGATTTTCGCATCACCGAAATGATGTATCATCCATATTTATTATCTGCGGATGAAAGAGGCTTAGGTTATGAAGATAGAGATGTTTTCGAATATATTGAATTAACCAATACAGGGCCCAATGATGTTGATTTGCGGGGTGTTAAATTCACCAAAGGTATACAATTTACTTTTGAGTCTGGCTTTCTAAGTCCTAGTGAATCACTCATTATTGTCAATGATCTTGAGGCTTTCCGGATGCGTTATGAGTCCGATGGAATTAATATTGCTGGTCAGTATAATGGGACTCTCAGTAATTCAGGGGAGACCATCATATTGTCTGGTCAGTTTGGAAATGTCATACAAGAATTTAAGTATGACGATTCTTGGCATCCTCCTACCGATGGTAAGGGGAGATCACTCGTTGCGGTTGATTATGATGCTTCACTAGATAATTGGAGTCTTTCCGAGGGTTGGCGTTCTAGTAAATTGTCAGGAGGTTCTCCTGGATTTTTTGAGACGCCATTACCTGACTTAAGAATCTCAGAAATCCATTTCAACCCAAGTGAACCGACTGCAAATGAACGGCTCGAAGGATTTAATAATGATGATTTTGAATTTATTGAGTTTCAAAATGCGGGCCAGTTACCGATTCAATTAGAGGGGTACCGTGTTTCTGATGCAATTGATTTTACTTTTGACCGGTACTTATTAGGTGCCGGGGAATATGCGGTAGTGGCTGCTGATGGACGAGCGTTCGCTTTGCGTTATGGAGAAGGGTTGGATCTCAGTGGTGTTTTTGAGAGTGGAAAACTTGGTGATTCTGGTGAGAGGATTCGATTGTACAGTAACGAAGAAGAGCTCATCCATGACTTTCGATATTCTCCAGATTGGTTTCCTGAGTCGGACGGGATAGGATCATCCATTGAAACAATAAATAATTTTGAGCAATTGTTTCAATGGCGACAGCCATCACACTGGAAACCGAGCCCTGAACGAGGAGGGTCTCCGGGCAGGGCAGGTCGATCATTGCCGATTTCACCAATTCGTATTAGTGAATTGATGTTTAATCCAGGCCCTCCAACAGAAGAAGAAAAGGTAGCTGGATTTATTGAAAATGATGATTTTGAATTCATCGAACTCTTTAATATATCCTCAGAGATTCACAATCTTTCTGATTACGAATTATTGGGCGCTGTGCGTATCCGGTTTAATAATTTTCTTATTCAACCAGGGCAGAGAGTTGTTGTTGTAAAAAGAATCCGTGCTTTCAGGGCCCGGTACGGTGATTCCGTTCAAGTCATTGGAGAGTACACTGGTAACCTAAATAATGACTATGAAGAATTACTTTTAAAGAATTCTTCTGGTAAGATAATTTTAGATTTTAATTATTTTGGTGATTGGTATGAATCGACGGACGGTAAAGGTCATTCTCTTAACATTGTGAGTGAGTACAGAGGCCCTGTATTTTGGAGCGTAAAAGATGGCTGGAGACCCAGTAAAGATATTGATGGTTCTCCCGGAAAAGGTCCGGACCCATACTTTAGCTGGGCATGGGATTATTTTTCTGCTTCTGCAGCGATGGATTCAAGTGTTTCTGGGGAATTGGAGGATCCGGATAATGACAATTTAGCTAACATTGCGGAATATGCTCTTGGTACTGATCCCTTATCCAACGATGATGGCTCTTTTCATTCGGTTGCTGATGAGAATGGCGAAAGATTTATGATCTTAACCCATACCATTAACGGCTCGGCCACTGATGTGGAAATAGTATTAGAAAGGAGTCCTGACCTTAAGATCTGGAGCCCTGTCGATCCTTTGTCTGAGAATTATATATATACAGAACTAAAGAATGGAATTGAGCAGAGGACGACCATTGATAATGTTCCCATTTCAATAGGAGCACTTCGGTTCTATCGATTAGTGGTTCGGCGATAGGAGCGGTTTTTCTTATTTTCCAGAAACTTTCAGATTAATATTTAATTTTTGAGTTCAACTAGTTTGGATTTTATTTCTTCAAAGCTCGGTAATTTGCCCGGATCATCGTTGCTCTCCGCGTACTGAATGATGCCATTTGGATCAATCACAAATGCTGACCTTTTGGGAACTCCTCCCATCGTAAGATTCTTTTCAGGAAGAAAACTTTCGTATGCAATGCCGTATTCTTTGGCGACATCATGTTCGTAGTCGCTGGCAAATGTAAGTTTAATGCCTTCTTTTTCTGCCCATGCTGCTTGAGCAAAAGGACTGTCACCACTGATGGCAATGATTTTGGCATCGAGGCTCTCGTATTCTGACATTTCTTCTGTCACGCTACATAGTTCTTTTGTGCATACGCTCGTAAATGCCATAGGGACAAAGAGAAGGACCGTAGGTTGTCCAAGATTTTCAGATAAGGTGATGTGTTTTGGTCCCTCTTCTCCTAAAGTAGTAAGTTTGAAATCGGGTGCGGTTTCTCCAACTGTGAGCATTTTTTATTTTTTGGTTGTGGTTGTTAAGGTAGTTAATTATACGAAGTTGAATTTATATTAAATTTTAAAATGATATCCAAGACTTTTTCTATTACTGAAATCATTCGAAACCGTCGTACAGTCAAGCCGGCCATGATGGATCCTGATCTTGAAATCCCAATAGAACTGGTCGACGAACTCCTAGAGAATGCGAATTGGGCTCCTACTCATGGTTTTACGGAGCCTTGGAGATTTGTGATTTTTTCTGAAGGCCACCGAAAAGTTCTTGGGGAGAAGTTACAGGAACTTTATTCCAAGCATACCCCTGATGATCAGTTTCGGCAGGACAAGATAGATAAATTAGGTAAGAATCCGATTCTTGCACCTATCGTTATGGCCATATGCATGAAGCGTGGTGATAACCCAAAGATTCCTGAACTTGAAGAAATCGAGGCCGTGGCCTGTGCTGTGCAAAACATGCACCTTACTGCGGCAGCGGCGGGCCTCGGTGCTTTCTGGTCATCACCTCCCATATTAGATACTGAGGAGATGCGTGAATTCTTAAGTTTGCGTGAATCTGATCGTTGTCTTGGCCTATTTTATATTGGTTGGTTAAAAGAAGGTGAGAATTGGCCGAAAAGCAGTCGTGGACCGATATCTGATAAAATCAGTTGGTTCGATAAGTCATAAGAATGATTATTTGAACATTGATTAAGATCCACGATATTATCTACTGAAGTGCCTGAGACAGTCGCTCATTGAAGAAATTTATTGAGAGGAAAGTCCGGACACCTTAAGGCAGTGCCGCCGTACGAAAGTGCGGGGAGCTGACAGCGAAAGCTCCAGCTCACGGAAAGTGTCACAGAAAATATACCGCCTGAACGAGTTTTACTTGATCAGGTAAGGGTGAAATGGCGAGTTAAGAGCTCACCGCCCCGATGGTAACTGAGGGGGCATGACAAACCCCGTGCGGTGCAAGACAGAACAGGGAAAACGGGTAGCCTGCCCGGCCTCTTCGGAGATGATCCCGGGTAATAGTCGCAGCATGGTCCGCCCAGCTCCTGTCGTATGACAGGAAGATAAATGACTGTCACCTGCCTCACTTCGGTGAGTCAGGATACAGAATCCGGCTTATGAGGGTACTTCCCACTAAAAAATGCCCTGGTCGCGCAACTTGCGACCAGGGCAACCCTTCTTCAACAAAGACTTGGAACTCATCCATAATTGCTCTACTGATGAACTGACTTTATTTAAAGAGGATCATGATTATTTCTCCGAAAATTCGCGGATTCATTTGTACAACTGCTCATCCCGAAGGCTGTGAAGCACATGTCCGAGACCAAATCGATTATGTGCGTTCGCAAC
>JABSSR010000399.1 GCA_013213965.1 Verrucomicrobiales bacterium
AATTAAGCGTTATGATGGGACAGAATATGAATTGTTTAATCTTGCCCAGGACATTGGAGAAGCAGATGAACTTTCAAAGCAAATACCGGCGAAAGTGAAAGAGCTGGATGCGAAGATTTTGAAATGGCTTCAAACGACTGGAGCAAAAGTTCCAAAACTCAATCCAGAGTATGTCGGCAATAAATAAATATTAACAACTTCTTCCGCCTTCGTTTTGATTTTCATTTTGGCTGTTAATTGGAGGAAGAGATTGCTCTAGAACTCCTTTTACTTTGGGCCATGCGATGAAAGCTTCAATTAACATCCATGCTTCAAGAACGAGTGTAGTTAATCCGATAGTGGCTAAAAGAGGTTTTTGCTGAGAGAGCCATCCGCTTGACTTGAAAAGCTCAATGGACATTGCTAATGCAGGGAGGATTAGCATGAACATTGTATGAAGTGCTATAAACCAAATAGGAAGGTTACGGCGACGCATCCAAAATAAAATAACAAGAAATGCTAGTCCGCCTAGCAACTGATTCGTTGCTCCGAAAAGGGGCCATAAGTTGAGTCCTCCTTTCCCTGCATTTTCCCAGGACCATTCCAATCCAGTAGTGGGGCTCGCGGCGACACCAAAGGCTAGAATGACAGCCAATATAGTTGCCCCGTGTTTGTTTGTGAGCCAGCTTAGAGGGTTTAGACTTAAATTGATTTTAGTTTTGGATCCGGTCGCAGATCTTTTTGTGTATAAAGTTGATGCAATTTCTTGAATTACATAACGCTGAAGTCGACATGCGGTGTCCAGAGTTGTGGCCGCGAAGGATGCAACGAAAACACCCATGAGAGCGACCGCGAATTGCGGAGCAATTCCTAGAGCTTTTAGGAAATTAGCAGAACCATCAACAAAAGCGCCCACCTTAGCACCAAGCCCTTTTGCCTCTCCCCAAGTTTCATAACGAGACAAATAAGCAGCTTTTCCTGTTAAAAAGCTTCCATCACTTGATTCAGTCCCCAAGCCTAGTCCGGACACACAAGCTAAGATAACTAGAACAGCAAGTAAGCCTTCCGTCAGCATCGATCCGTAACCAACAAATTGGGCGTCGGTTTCACACTTTAGTTGCTTTGAGCTGGTTCCACTTGATACGAGACAATGGAAGCCACTAATAGCGCCGCATGCGATTGTTATAAATAAGAAAGGAAAAATCCAGGGTGCTCCATCCGGTGAATCTGCCCCAATTCTTGTCGCGGGTGCAACGATTTCAAGTGGAGGGCGAGCTGAGGTTTCTATCGGAGCTCCGCCCCATATTCCAGCTACAATTAATCCTACCAATACAAGACCAATAGCACTCAACAGTTGCATGCTGTTAATGAAATCTCTTGGTTGTAACAGAGTCCATACTGGGAGGACTGATGCAATATAGCAATATCCTAAGAGGACGATGACCCAAGTTATAACGGACCAGCTAGCAAGGGTTGAGTTAAACTTTCCAAGTGCTCCGTCATTACCATAAAAAACACTCAAATACATGATAGCCAACGCAATGATTGAGGGTATTAAAATATTAGCCCCTTTTCTATGAATAAGGATACCAATAGAGACAGCAATTGGTATTTGGATGAGGCATGGGGAAATTGCAGCTGGATACATTCTGAAAACAGAAGCGATCACTAAGCCGAAGATTGCTAGTACAATGGTCAGCGCCATAAATAGGATTGATAGAAAAAGAATGCGAGTGCGAGGAGCTAAAATACGGCCTGCAATGTCTCCGACAGTTTGTCCTCTATTACGCATTGAAACGACTAATGAGCCGAAATCGTGAACCGCTCCAATAAGAATTGAGCCAAAGATTACCCACAATAGTGCGGGTAGCCAACCCCAGACTACGGCCAGTGCGGGGCCAACAATAGGTCCTGTTCCTGCGATTGAAGTGAAATGATGCCCGAAAATAATGCTTTTTTTGGTTGGCACGAAGTCAATGTCATCCTTCAGTTGAATGCTAGGGACCTCTGCTTCTGAGCTTAATTTGAAGATTTTTCGACCGAGGAACTTTCCATAAGTATGGTAAGCTATCAGGTAAAGAAAAAAGGCACCAATAGCGATGAGAAGAGTGGACATGTATGATGAATGTTAAATTATATACTATAACAAATTAGCTAGAGTTTTTTTAATTATCTGTTCCCATTAATATTGGAGTTACCAAGCTCATGGATTTCAATCAAATTTTTGTCTGTATTATTCTTGTAGTGGTTTTTATCGCTTTTGTGAAGGAGTGGTTTTCTCCAGATTTGGTGGCTATGGGTGCATTTGTACTACTTGTTTGTGCGGGAATATTGCCAGAGGAAAAGGCATTGGCAGTGTTCTCTAATCCAGCTCCAATCATTGTTTCATGCATGTTTGTATTGAGTGCAGCCTTAGAAAGGACTGGGACTATTGAGGCATTAGGAGAATGGTTTGGAAAGTTGGCTGGCACGAGAGAGATGCGGATTCTTGTAATGTTGATGCTGATTGTAGCGCCGCTTTCTGCTTTTGTTAACAATACACCTGTTGTGGTTGTTTTTATGCCGATTCTTTTAGCTTTGGCACGCAAACATGATCTTGTGGCATCCCGGTTTTTAATTCCACTTTCGTATGCAGCGATTGTTGGAGGAACCTGTACTATTATAGGAACTTCAACTAATCTAGTTGCGTCAGGGATTGCTAAGGAGAGGGGGCTTGAAGAGTTTGGTATGTTTGAGGTGTCGAAATTGGGTGTGATTTTTGTTGGTGTGACATTTTTCTACATGCTTTTTATTGGTAGGAAGTTGTTACCAGACAGAGTGACTCTTTCGACACTTTTTGAATCGGACGAAGGCAAAGAATTTCTAACAGTTGCTATCATTAGCAAAGGCTCTGAATTAATAGGTAAGAAAATTAAGGATTCACGCCTTGGGAAAATTCGTAATTTTCGAGTCATTGAAGTTGTTCGGTCTGGTAATAAACTTACGACTTCAATTGATCAGATTGTTTTTGAAGAAGGCGATCAATTATTAGTTAAGACAAGGGTCGAAGGTGTAATGGATGCGGGTGAAACTACGGGCATTGAAATTGGAGTTGAAGGAGAATTGGGTCTTCAGAGTCTGCGTACCGATTCAGCTATTTTAATTGAGGGGGTAATTGGGCCAGGATCTTCTCTTGTTGGTCGATCTTTAAAGGATTTGAATTTCCGTGAACGTTTTGGAGTGATTATTCTCGCGGTTCATCGACGCGGTGTAAATTTGAGAGATAGCTTTGAAAATGTGAAGCTTGCTTTTGGAGATACTATTCTAGTCGAAGGTAGTGTTGAACGCATTAATACTCTCTCACAGGAGCGCGATTTCATTAACTTATCACAGCCCAAGGGGCGTTCCATTAGGAGGTCGAAAGTTCCTTTTGCTGTTGGTGCCTTATTGCTTTTTATGGGGCTAGCTTCATTCGAGGTGGCTCCGCTAATTGTTTTAGCTCTGGGTGCTGCATTATTCACTTTATTCACCCGTTGCATTGAACCCTCAGAAGCATATGAGTCTATTGACTGGAAAGTGGTTTTTATGATCTTTGGCATGCTAGGACTTGGCACTGCTTTGCAAGAAGTGAAAGTCATAGAAAATATAGCGATTAAAGCTACAGATTGGGCTGCGATTCTTAATAATATTCATGTGTTGGTTGCTGTCATTTATCTTATTACAGCTGTTTTAACAGAGATTATTAGTAACAATGCCGTTGCTGCTTTGCTCACTCCTATAGCGATTACCATTGGGGTAGCTTTAGATTTAGACCCGCGACCGCTTGTCGTTGCTGTCATGTTTGCAGCTAGCGCCAGTTTTTCTACTCCCATTGGCTATCAGACGAATACTTATGTTTATGGCGCTGGTGGATATAAGTTCACAGATTTTTCTAGGGTTGGTATTCCTTTGGCCTTGATACTTTGGGGTTTATCAACATTGCTTATACCCTTGATGTGGAGTCACTAATAATATCTTTATACGTTTTATATATATTATAGTGAGTGGATGGTAATTTAGGTTGCGAGTTGCGGGTTTTGGAACTAATGATTTCGACTTAATTTTTTGGCTTTCTAGAGCCTAGAAAATATAAAATTTTATTGAATAATTTGATTTTGTAGTAACAAGCAAAGTATCACTGGATATGGCAAAAAAAGCTTTAAAG
>JABSSR010000004.1 GCA_013213965.1 Verrucomicrobiales bacterium
GCTACGGGAAGAACCTGATCGAGAAACCATTCAAGGTTCTCCCAAAGTTCCTTTGCCGAGGTTTTAGTTTCAGGTGCCCCGTCAGCATCGGTGATCGTCCGTTGATCTGCCCCATGATCAAATCCGGTCGTGTAGGATCCTCCACGCTCAGGATTTAATTTTGTTGTTCTGCACCAGTCCTCACTGGGCATCCAGTTATAACATAAAACCTCAAGGCCCAGTTCTCCCATGTCCCGGATAAGAGACTTTATCTTTTCAACCTGACCATCACGTCCGGACAAATTATGAACGATCTGATCGTGTGGGAGTTTCCTTTCAATGTGCGTTAATCTCATGCCAAATGAGTCCACCATTCGTTTAGCTTTTATTAGAGAATCTTTCTCAGGGCCCGGATACACTAGGACAATCTCTTCGACACCGATCTGTGCCGCGAGTTGGAGATTTTCTTCAGAGAATGGAGTCAATATCATCGAAAGGCGCATGACTTGTGGCTCTAACGTTAATAATTAGCATAAAACAATGAATTTGAGACAAAGGCAAACACTGCCTATTAATAATGGAGTGAGTTCGTTAGAATAAGTGATGTGCCTTCAGTTGCCAGTCCTGCTCCTTGCAGCCCTGCTTTTGTTCTCTTCCTGTAATAAAAAGGAGGGCACGGACTTTGATGGTCCCAAAACAAAGGTAAGAGCAGTTCAAAGTGAGAAACCAACGATAAAAGAAAGTGAGCAATTAGCAGCGCAAATAGAATCAGAACTGATTCTATTTACGCAACGAATCGTTTCAGGGAATTTGCCCGATTCATTTTCAGATAATGAGAATTGGAGCCAATTATCGAATCGATTCCTTAATTCATCCGAACAGAGCCGAAACGTTAAGGTATCCGTTTTTGAAATAAGGCATGAGAGAAGCACCATCCAAACCGTAGCGAGGATGGAAATGAAGGCCCGTTTGAATAACCAGAATTATTTCGGCCTCATAACCCAATTCGAATCCACATGGTCAAAGAATGAGGACGGGCAATTAAAGGTTCTGAAAATCGGTGATCCTGAGCAAACGGTTCTAAATGAAAGTCCTGTCCTATGGTTCAGAGATGAAACGGATCGCTTAACAGCTAAAGAGCCTACGTTCGCCGAGCATCTTTCAAGAGGTCTTGATTTCTGGCTCAAAAGGATCGAATCGATTCATGGAATAGATGCCTTCATAAACAATGGCATGGCCCTCGGTGACTTTGATGGTGATGGCAGAGATGACATTTATGTTTGTCAGCCGGGTGGGCTTCCTAACCGGCTCTTTCTGCACCAAGCAGATAACACTATACTAGAGGCACCTAAAAAAACCGGTGCCAATTATCTTGATCATACGAGCGCTGCTCTTTTCATAGACATTGACAATGATGGAGATCAGGACCTGACATTAGCTACCCCGTCAGGAATTGTTTTGCTTGAAAATGATAAACATCAATCTTTTATCAGGCGGGGCATCTTACAAACTGATGAAGTAGATTGTCATTCTTTGAGCGCAACTGATTTTGATCTGGACGGGAACCTGGATTTGCTCATCACTTTTGCTTTGGGTTCCCGGTCCTTGGATAATAATTCTTCATTTCGTTTTGACGACGCTAGGGACGGGGGCTCTAACCAGCTCTTCAGAGGGCACGGAAAATGGTCCTTTTCTGAAGTAACGGCACTGAGTGGACTCTCAGAGGGAAATGATAGGCATAGCCTAGCAGCCTCATGGCACGATTATGATCTGGACGGTGATCCGGACCTATACATTGCCAATGATTATGGCCAGAATCAGCTATATAGAAACGATGTCCGTGACGGTTCCAGGTTATTTTCTGAAATCGCAAATGAGATTGGAATTGAGGACCGCGGAGCAGGGATGTCTGTGAGTTGGGCCGATTATAATAGGGACGGCTTACCGGATCTTTACGTTGGAAACATGTATTCCAACGCAGGCAAAAGGATCACAGGCCTGAGCGGATTCATGCCAAAAAATAAAGAAGAGCTCACGAAACATTATCGTCGTTTTGCAAAGGGCAATACCTTATTCAAACAAGAAAAAAATGGTGCATTCATTGATTCAGGTCCTGCCACAACGATGGGCAGGTGGGCATGGAGTAGCGTCTTCGCTGATCTGAACAATGATGGGTGGGAGGACCTGATCGTTGCCAACGGGTATATTTCTGGTCCACGCCCCGATGACTTATGAAGTTTTTTTTGGCGGCAAGTTGTGCCGCTCGGAAATTCCGGAATCGGGCCCGGCCTTGACGGTTCTGATCCGGCCCGACAACTTCAGGAATATGTTCGTAGAGGGGCCTCCTTTTCCGGCAATGAAGCACATGTTGTTTTTAATAACGAGAAAGGATCATTTAAAAATGTTTCGAGTATTACTGGTCTCGATTCTAAAGATGACGGTCGCTCAGTTTGCTTCACTGACTGGGATCTGGACGGGGATCTGGATATCTGGATAAGCAACCGCAATGGACCTCAGATCAGATTTTTTCAGAATTCTAATCCTTCAGGTGGGCATGGAATCAACATTCATTTGAGCGGTAAATCATGCAATAAGGATGCTATAGGCGCTCGGGTAATTCTTAAGGCTAGGGACAAATCACCTCAGACCCGGACAGTCACGGCCGGGTCCGGGTTCCTTGCACAGTCCTCCAAGAACCTTCATTTCGGACTCGCTAAAGAAGATGTTATCGAGGAAATGCAAATCCATTGGCCCGGCAATAAAGCGCAAATAATCTCCAACATTGTTCCCGGAAATTATCATATTGAGCAAGGATCAGAGCCTATCGAATTCAAGGTCCGTTCAAATGAGATTGCGAAGGAACCCAATCCTTACCCGGAAACTTTTAATGACAGAACTTTTCTCTCACAGAGGCTGCCTCTGACTGCATTCTTCGGCCGTCCTCCAGAAGCCAAAGATAAACCGTTCCTTATCTGCCTCACTGTTGAGGATTGTCAAGTATGTGCCGCTCAAAAAAAAGAATGGAAGGAGTCACCTCCTGCAGGCGTTCATTTGCAATTGATTAATCAGTCAAAGTTAGCACTCACTGATCCAGAGAAGCTGCAAATCATTCAATTAACTTATGATCATTTCTTTGATATTTCTGAACGGAATATTCCAACTCCAATCTCTTTTCTGATCGATCAAAAGAACAGACTCTGCGCGATTTATAGAGGGCACATTGATCAGGATTTATTATTAGAGGATTGCATTAATATTAATATTAATGGCTCTGAACTCAGGTCACGTTCGGTTCCATTCAGCGGGCAATGGACTTCAAAACAAATATTATCAGCAAGGCCCCTGAACTTCGTTGAGGATCTGCTCGATGCCGGTCTCCTTGATCCAGCAGCCAACTACATTAATAAAGAGATGAACTCATTAAAAGAAGATGAGCTCTTCCCAATGCTTTTGAAAAGACTCGAAGCGCTCAAATCAGATCGTATTACTCCTTAATTTTGAACACAAAAAAGGGTGATCTAAAAGACCACCCTTTTTATTTGAGGGGATCCGAGGTGGATCCGTTAAAAATAATTTAAGGCTTATTTCTTTGCCGCTTCGCGTGCCTGAACGTCTTCAATGACCTTCTCGGCGATGTTCTTTGGACAAGCAGCATAATGCGAAAATTCCATTGAAAATTGTCCTCTTCCGGATGTCATCGTCCGTAAATCACCAATGTAACCAAACATCTCACTGAGTGGGGCCTCGCTCTTGACTCGGATACCTGTCGGTGTGCTGTCCTGAGACGAAATCATACCGCGGCGACGGTTAAGATCACCAATCACATCCCCAACATTGTCTTCCGGAGTGAATACATCAAGTTTCATTATCGGTTCCAATAACTGAGCTCCCGCCTTCGGCATGGACTGTCGATACGCTGCCCTTGAAGCGATCTCAAAGGCCACCGCCGACGAATCCACGTTATGATATCCACCATCGATCAGAGTAACTTGAAAGTCCAAGCATGGGTAACCTGCAAGGACTCCCTTTTCAGTTGATAACTTCCATCCCTTTTCGACAGCCGGAATATATTCCTTAGGTACATTTCCTCCAACGATCTTGGATTCAAATTGAAAGCCTGATCCCGGCTCGAGCGGCTCGATAATATAATCGATCTTAGCGAACTGACCTGCACCACCTGACTGCTTCTTGTGCGTGTAAGAATCTTCAAGCTGAGTTGTGACTGTCTCGCGATAGGCGACCTGAGGCGCGCCGGCATCCACTTCAACTCCATGGGTCCGCTTGAGTATATCAATTTTAATATCCAAGTGAAGCTCTCCCATTCCCTTGAGAATAGTCTCTCCGGAATCAAAGTCAGTCTCCACATGGAAGGACGGGTCCTCCTTGACCATTTTACCAATCGCAATGCCAAGCTTCTCAGCTGCTCCCTTATCCTTCGGAGCAATGGCAATTGAAATGACCGGGTCCGGAAATACCATCGGTTCGAGGGTCGCTGGATTTTTCGGGTCACAAAGTGTATGCCCGGTCTGAACATTTTTCAGACCGACCAGAGCAATGATGTCGCCTGCCTGCGCCTCGTCAAGATCCTCACGCGAATCAGCATGCATTTCAACAATTCTACCGACCCTTTCTTCCTTGCCTGTGAAAGTGTTCAGGATGTTAATGCCCTTTGCCAATACTCCCGAATAGACACGGGTGAAAGTCAGAGCCCCGTACTGATCGTCCATGATCTTAAAGGCCAATGCACGTAATGGCTTATCCCTGTCAACGATAGCAAATTCGCCAGTCGCATTTCCTTCCAGGTCCACTTCAGGCTGTGGCTTCACTTCGGTCGGGCTAGGGAGATAATCAATGACTGCACTTAGTATTAGCTGAATGCCTTTGTTCTTGAAAGCCGAGCCACAGTAGGTAGGAAATAAATCCAGATTGATTGTGCCTTTGCGGATGCATTTCTTGATCGTATCAATGTCCGGCTCCTCACCATCAAGATACTTCTCCATTGCATCATCGTCCTGCTCAATGGCAGTTTCAATCAAATCGGTGCGGTATTGCTGGGCCTTTTCCTTCAGGTCATCCGGTATGTCCTGAATCTCAAAATTCTCAGGTTGTCCTGTTTCATCCCATACATAAGCCTTCTGGCTCAGGATATCGACAACACCCACAAAGCTGTCCTCAAATCCTATTGGAATTGTCATCACTAATGGCGTCGCAGCAAGGACCTTCTTGATCTGGTCAACGACCCGGTAAAAATCAGCTCCAAGACGATCGAGCTTATTTACAAAAATCAAACGTGCAACACCTGACTCGTTTGCATATCGCCAGTTAGTTTCCGACTGAGGTTCAACGCCACCAGATCCACAGAAAACTCCGACCCCGCCATCGAGCACCTTCAATGAACGGTACACCTCAATAGTGAAATCGACGTGTCCGGGAGTATCAATAATGTTAAAACGGTAATCGTCCCAGAAGCAGGTCGTTGCCGCAGACTGAATGGTAATTCCACGTTCCTGTTCCTGCTCCATGAAGTCGGTCGTTGCCGCTCCGTCATGAACTTCTCCAATTTGATGGATCTTACCAGTGAGCTTTAGAATACGCTCTGTGGTCGTAGTCTTACCCGCATCAACGTGTGCAAAAATTCCAATGTTTCGGTATTTCGAGAGATCAGCCATGTTTTTTAAAAAATGAGCGCGCCCGATAACCCATTTTTTGACACAATTCAACGGGTAATTACTATTAATACATTATTTGGCTTATTTTATAGCCCCATTTTTTTTATAATTTTTTGATTCAGTCCCAAGAATGCAATGCCCAGAATCGCTAAAAAGCTCTCAATTAGAAGCCAGTTCCTTGCTCAAATAAGCCAACAAGTCTGCGAAATCCTGCAAAGATAGGCCAGCTTCCAGACCTTCCGGCATGATGGACTTTCCGGTCCCCTTCAAACTTAAAATGTCATTACGTTTGAGGATCCTCTTGGTACCGTCGATTAACTGCATGATAATGCTGTTGGATGTCTCTGCCTGAACTAACCCATAAATATTCTCATCTTTGAGGTCCGTGCTGTAGGCAAGGTACCTCGGTTCAATGGAAGCGCTCGGTGCCAGGATCGATATTAATAACGCTTCAGAAGAACGGTTAGAAAGGGTCTTGAGGGTCGGACCAAAGTCTCGTCCAATTTCACCGATCCTGTGACAATTTGAACAACGGGCAATGAAATGTTTTTTGCCATTTGCATGATCACCCTTCATCGACGCAGAGGGCCGGAACCGGGCGATCACTTCATTGCGGTCACCTACCATAGATTTGGCTAATGCCTTCTTTGCCCTGTCTCGAATTTTGGGAGAAGAATGTTCCTGTATTCTTCCGAGAGAACTTGGACTCAGTTCAACAGAATTTATTTTTCCGGATTCGATTCTGTCTAAAAGAGCATCCGTCCCTTGCTCTTTAGATAGAAGTGCATTCTCTGCAGCTTCCCTACCGGCCGGGCCAAGGACAGGCCAGGAATCAAGAATGCTTACAAAAGAACCGAGCGTCCCCAAATGCTTCAACGTGGCCAGTTGTATTTCTTTTGAATTAGCGGAGCCAAGCAATCCAATCATCTCTGCCATGTTTTCTTTTCCGAGCAAACGAACTGCCAAGGCCCTTTCATCTGAGGAAAGTTCATCATCATTGGCAGCGATGACTGCCGCCGCACGTGCCCGTTCCCTGAAACCGGGTGGCGCAGAAGCCAGTAACCTCCACTTCTCTGGACCGGACCGGTTCACAAGTATCCCTTCCGATATCTTTTCTCCCATGCCTGGAAAACGGTGAGACATTTTCAAGAGCCCTTGAGTAATTGAGGAACTTAGTTTTCCAGAGCCTGCCAGTGTCCTAAAATGGGGAATTGAAGAACTTAAAACGGCCGCCGCGAAGTATGGATCTTCTCCATCTCTTTGAGCAATTTGTGAGAGTGCCTGACCTGCCCTTTCAGATTTAAATTCTCCCAATGTGTAAGCCGCCTGAAGACGTACCTTCGGATCAGGATCATTGGCAAGCTCAAGTACCTGAGGAATGATTTCCGTTAATCTTTCAGATTTCCTTAAAGCGAGCCGGCGAACTGAACGTTCCTTGGAAATGAGCCCGGCCATGATTTCTTTCCTGTTCCATAGAATTGCTTCTCCTTTGCGAAAGGATTCCCTCAAAGCAATGTCCCGGGCAATGCCGTTCGGAGAATCCTTAGTAGCAGCACGCCAGTTATGTTCTGAACCCTTCCTGGTGACGCGGTAAATGCGTCCCTTTTCCTGACCAGAATAATAATGCGGTTTTAATTCTTGCTTGCCTTCGGGAGGCAACCATTGCGGATGCTCAATCATGTAACGGTACATATCCACAACCCACAAAGAACCGTCAGGGGCCGTCCTCGACATGACTGGCCGGCACCACCGGTCCCCAGAAGCAAAGAAATCATGGTCTCCGTCCCCGGCACGCTCAGCCGTGAAGGTTGCCCCATGATCATTGAGTATATGACGCTGCACGAGATTTGAAAACGGCTCGCATGTGAAAGCACTCATTTGCCCAGAAGAATGATCAAATAATACATTGTCCCGGTAAATTGAAATACCGCATGCGGACGTATAACGCCCAATCATATCAAACCCATGAAACCTTTTTTGGGCCTTGCCTGCAGAATAAATCTTTGGAGATTTCCCCCTCAGCATTTGGCGGGGATCCGGCGCAGCAATGTCCGGGTTACGCTTAAGATATTGGTCTTCTAGGACATAATGCCAGAGAGGATGTGCATTCTGCACACCGAACCAATTCCCATCATTATCACGTACACGACCGAACTGTGATGGGCCGGCGACCGGTTCAAATGATCCGTCAGGTCGGAACCGAAAATCTCGTGCCCCAAGCTTAATTTTTTTACCATTCTTGGCACAGGTAATGACAGTATTCACCCCAAATCCGGCATGATGACCGCCGCTAGCACAATAGATCCAGTCATCAAGGCCCCACCGAAGGCTATTGACTCTGAGTTGCTGATTGTCCTCAACAAAACCAGTGAACCAGTCCTCTCTTTTTTCAGGAACACCGTTACCGTCCTTATCTTCAGCATAAAATATTTTACCTGCGCAGGTCACAATCACCCCATCGCCCCAGGCCATGACGCCAGTAGGAAAAGCCACATCATCAATGAGCACTTGCCTCTTGTCAGGACGATAGTCTCCATCAGTGTCAATGAGTCGAGCGATGCGGCCTGAGGACTTGGTCTCGCCGGACGGATAGTCCGCCATTTCAGCAACCCATACCGATCCGTCAGAGGACCAGTCTATCGCGACAGGATCCATGACCAGTGGCTCAGCGGCCACTATTTCTACATTAAAGCCGTCAGGAACGTGCGCTTTTTTGAGGCTCTGAGCGGGTAAGAGCGGCGGTGAATTCAGCACAGGAATGATCCC
>JABSSR010000040.1 GCA_013213965.1 Verrucomicrobiales bacterium
AAAATCTTTTTCTTCATGAATTTTTCGTAAAAGGCCAAGAACAGAAAAAGGTGTAATTTCATTTGGAACATTAAAGTTGGAGATCTTTTCTTTGCTCCCTGAACTTGTTAGGTTTCGCCTTTTAAATTTCAAGGTTATTAATCCTAGAATGAGGAATATAAGTAGAGCCAAACCAAGCCATTTCGAATTTTTCTGACTGTAATTCTGTTTTAATATTATGGTTTGACTAGCAGCAACTAAATCAGCGTCATCATAACGCTGGAAAAGCATTTCCTGGGTCTCGGTTGCTTGCTCTGGAAAACTAAACTCAAGAGCAGAGTCATTTGTGCCTGTTTGTATTTTTGTGAACGTGAGTATCCAGTTCCTTTCAGTGATGGGACTTCCCTGTTTAGATTCTGCATCTAACCTGGCTATGGAAATCTCCCCCCCAGATGAATCGGTTAGGGTAAAGTTATCTAGGCTTGGCTTAAGTAATTGGTCAAGTTCTGGAACCAGGCCATTGGATGAGGCTTTAACTTCAACTTTGAGCAGGCCCTGATCAGCTTCTCTCTCATCGAGTATTTGAACGATTTTAAGGTTTTCAGTGGGACGAGGCTCACCAATCTTGGACTTAGAATCGATTGGAATCTGAGCAGTGGCTATTGGAAGAATCACATATCCTCCAGTATCTAGAAAATCCAGATCAATCTGCATCGAAGGTATCTTATCAACTTCAGGAGTGCGTGCCTTAAGTAAAACATATGCGTATGGCGTGACGCGCCATCCTTCTTGCCCTGCCCCTCTCGAAGTGACTTTGCTGTCGTGAAATGTAACTGACATAACATCGAAGTGTTCTGAAAGCGTTGATCGGGTAATGTCCTCGAACTTCTCGCGATAATTCTGAGTTGGTCGGCCATAATTATAGGCGTAGCTGGAATTATTTTGATTTGTAAGGTATTTGGCGAAGCCGCCGGATTCGCGCTCTATTTCTTTGGTATGACGGATATCAACGAAGACTCCGAACGGTGAGTCATGACCGACAGTGCTTGAACCGTCGATCCTTGCCACGAGCTGGATTTCGGTAGTCAGGTCATTATAGTAATTAAATAGCTTTTGTGCTTCGCTGGCCTTTTCATGTTCACCGGCTATTGATAGGCCATGACGAAGGTAACGCTGTTTGAGTTCTGGTTTCACTGAACTGATCCTCGCTGCGAGAGCGTTTGCAAAGCGGGCCAGATGCCGCTCTGCGGATTTGTCCGGTAAACCGGCAAGAGCAGTTTTGATTTTTTCAATTTGTCGGGGAGCGGGTAGCTGCGTTTCGCGAAGTGCACCCAGATCACTTGCACCTAAGGCAGCATAGAACCAGTGCTCAAAGGTTTCGGTCGTTTCTTCTTCTTCGTTGTTAGATGAAGTCGAGATATATAGTTCAGCAGCCTTTGAGAACATCTCATAACTGTTCTTTCGATCGATGGTATAAGTGGAACTCTTTTTCGATTCCTGTTGAAAGTTGATTTTATCGAGTGCCAGGCAGGCTCTTCGTAGATGGAGGCGCCAATCTTCAGGATGAGCTTCGATAGTGTTTCCCAGAATGTTATCTATGCCTTCATATCCTACCATTACTTCGGCAAGGATTTCATCATCTTTGCGTTTTGTCTTCGCATCCTGCTGTGTTTTTGGATCGCGCCAGACTGTCGCCAGATTGACCCGCATAGTGTTCGCTAAAGCCGCAACTGTTTTTGGGCTCATTTCCTTAAAGGTTCCGAACACTTTGGTGATCGCGGTCATTTTATACACCTCGGCACGGCTATGAATTTTAGTGAAGGCTTCGGCAAGTTTGTCCTGGTTAATTTCACCTATCGGCAAGGATTGCAATTTACTCACCCAATTAGCCAGTTCGGTCAGGCTACGTTCCTGCTTTGAGCGAGTCAGAGGGATGGAATTTGCTCTTTGATTATATCCATACATATAACCGTACCGATAAGTACGGTTGCGATTCGCATTGGGGTTATGATTATCGGCCCAGACACGCAAAAATTCTTCGGCCAGACGTTTTCCGGTTTTGGGGTAATTAGTAGAAACTTTCTGGATGTAAGGAAAAGCCTCTTCCGGTTCGTTCACTTTAAGATATAACTGAGCATATAGAGTGGAAAACTGTGGTTGCAGGTCAGTATCAATTTGACGGATCCAGTTTTCATTTGGGCGCACTTTGAGAAGTTCTCCGGAAGCGATTGGACCGGGAACATTACTAGAAGTGGCCATAGAATTCACTTTAGGGTTCTCGTAATACATGTTGCCGTACTGATCCCATCGCATTCTCGGACTGATAGTTTTCGATGCGTCCCGCTGATAGCTGTAAGAGGCTTCGGAGAGCCAATTTAAAGCAAGTATATTTAATATCTCGGACCACTCGTTGAGTTTAATTTCACTGATTTTAAGTAACGATTCTGTAGCAGTTTTTTGTAGAGTGAGTCGCCGAAGGCGTGCTGAGGATGAAGGTTCTGATCTGCCGCTTGAGGTGAGGGCCCCAATCGTTGCAAGTACTTCACGACCAAGTTTAGCGTCTCCGGTGAAGCTTTCACTTAGCCATTGTGCTCCTTTTTCCTCTTCAACTTTAGGGGCAAGATCCACTGCCCTTTCAAGTGCAGACTCTTTACTTGCTTGAATAGTTTTTGGATTGGCTAGAACTAATTGAGTGGCTTTCCAGGCCAATCCAAGATGCCCTTCTTTGGGTTCTTTTGCATGAAGAGCCAAATGATAATTTGCAATAATGTCGAGTTCATCGGGATCATCCGAATCATCGATCTTTGGTAGGAATTTTCCTGCATCGGCTGCTAGCCCGGCACTGATTAGCAGTCTGGCTGCTGTCATGCGTTTTTTACTATCACTGGAGCCGCCAATTTTTTTTGTTCCCTTCTCCAGTAAGGTGACGACGGTATCAGGAAAGTGACCGCGGGAGAGCGCTATTTTCAATAAACGTCCCAGCTTGGGTATTGTGGTTTTTTCATTGAGATCAACTGGACAGGCATCCCCTAAATATAATATGTCCGTAGGAGAGAGGAGATGCTTTTCGGCATATGCCATGTTCCGTGGTGGCGTCACCTTTCCGGGCGTTACGCTTGCAGATGGTATTGTTCTTGTGGGTCTAATGCGTGGCGGTAGTGCGAGAGTATCTAACAGACTCAGGTAAGCCTTATTTGCGTTCTCGGTTTTCTTAAATTGAGAGGAAAAAAAGTCCGCTACTCCATTCCAATTGCTCTTAGTTAAATTTTCAGCCAGTGACTCAATTGCAATGTCTGCTGCGCTTTTTGGTTGTTTTGAACTGTCTTTATCCTTTTTGTTTTGGTCAATATTGCCTAAGTTTCTTAAAAGTGATGAGGGACGGCGGTCAATCAATACTTTTGGCAGTTTTGCAAGGATAAGGGCATCAACATCAGTGGGTCGCGTTGCGATTATTGCTGCATCTGTGGGTGCATTTTTGGATGGGATTTTATTGATAGGATCCCTCAGAGTTTTTTTATCTTCGGACAGCGGTATGACTTTAGCCGTTCGATCTTGAGCTACTAAAAGTGAACCAATGGATAACTGAAGCGCGATGCTTGTTAGGAAGAGTCGTCTCATTTAACCAAGTCGGGAGAACTGATGTGGTTTGTAATTTGTACGTTGGGCAAGCCCTTCAGGATCACGACCCGATCCCGTCCGGTGGAGGAGCTTGGCCCGCGCCGCGAGAGTCAACAGGCTTCTTACCGGTTTTACTTTTTCCGGCCCGACCGGGCCTGGTTCCGCTTCCGCAGCCCCGTCATTGGCTAGGCAGAGGCAGGCCCTGAAGTTCATCCAAATCGATCCGCGCAAGTTTTATTGAGGCTTCAAGGTTTTCGACTAATTGATCGGCCGATTGTTGGTTACCCGCACTCTTTGCAAATTCGGCAGCTGCATAATAATTTTGACGTGATGATTCAATGACCGGTTCCCATACTTCACGGGAATGTCCTTCGAGCCTCATCAGCCAAGTAATGTAATACTGGGCATTGGCTAGAGTTGATTTTGTATCAGCGGCCAGTTGAGGTTCCGTGTTTTCATCTAGTGCTGACAGCATTGAAAGAAGGTCCTTATAAGCTTCCGGGAGTTGTGAGCACTGCATCTGTGCTTTGGCCTTTTCCAAGCGCAATCTGTTAGCTGTAGAAATATTCTCCTTTGGCAATAAACTGAGCGCTTGATCAAACTCAATTACAGCCTCGGCAAATTCCCCATTACTTAGGTGATTCTCTGCCAAACCAATGTGTTGATCTGTCTGATCAATTTTAATTTTTTGCTGACCTGGTCCGAAATGATAAGCCGCCGCACCAAGTGGAACGAGCAGCCAAATAAAGATGAAAAACTTACGCATGATTAAAGGGACGTTCTATTATGTTAATCTCTAGTCTGATCTGTTCAAGTCTAATCCTTTTTGTTATGAAACAGCTTTAGTAGTGCAGGAAGGATGATTAGATCAGCAATGAGTGCAGTGCTGAGTGTTGCGCAAGCAACTGCAGTGAAAGCTCGATACATAGGAAGTGAACTGAAAAGAACACTTCCCAGTCCGCAGAGCATGACAACCGTGGTAGCTATAAGGACCTGTCCTACCCGCATAAAACTACACTCGAGGGCCTGTTCGATATTGAGGCCATTTCTTCGTTCAGCTTGATAGCGGCTCAGGAAGTGAATTGCATCATCAGCAGCGATGCCCAGACAGATTGTGAAAGCGCAAACGATTTCAAGAGATAACGGTAATTCAAATGTAGCCAAGACCGCAGCACATGCCAGCAGCGGAAATAGATTTGGAATCATGGCTATTAATCCAATCCGCAATGAGCGGTAGGCGATTGTTATCATGATAAGGATGATGATAGCTGCGGCAGCGAGGCTACGAGCCAGGTCATTGAGCATGCGATGAACGTATCGTCCCCAACCGACAGCTCCTCCAGTCAATCTAAACTCATAACCAGGATTTTTTTTACTCAGCTTCTGAAGTTTATTTTCCAACCTCTCGTAGACAGGTGTGTATTGAGCGACTCCGAGGTCCTGTATCCGGGTAATGATGACTGCCTTTTTAAGGTCTGGGCGGTAAAGAGGTTTAATTAAATCTGGAGGCGCTCGTTTCAAGAGAGGCATACGCAAAGAAAGGTCTTTACCGAGACCAGGTAGTGAGGAAAGCACTCCTCGTATGGATAAGGGTTGGCTCAGAAGTTTTTCCTGCTTAATCATTTCTTCAATGCTGGTAATGATCGGTACAGGGTCACTGTCATCAGATTCCCATTCGGCAATTACGCGTATGGCTTGTATTCCCCCCAGACTTTTATCAGCTTTTATGAGTGCTTGCCCACTTTCGCTGTTGTCTGGCAGTTGATTGAGCAGATACATGTCTGGCTTAAGTGTTGAAGTTAGCCAACCAAAGAGAATTGTAAGAATAACAGAAACAGTAACTACCCCCTTAGCGTGTTTGTTAACAGTTTTTATGAATTTCAGGAAAAATCCTTTTCCCGGGACGGAATCTAATTGCAGAGATTTTTTATTAATTTGGATTTTGTGTTTGAATGGTAACAGGCCAAGTAATGGCAATAAGAGAACCACGGCCATGAATGTGATCAGTGTGCCGACTGCACAGTCACGGCCAAAGTCACTAATCATGTTTGCTTCTGCAATGGTGAGCGAAGCAAATCCCGCAGCAGTGGTCAAAGCTGACAGCATGCATGGCAGTCCCAGTTTACGCATTGAGGCAGCCATAGCTTCTTTAGTAGAAAATCCTTCGCTGAGTTCTCGACGAAACTGAAATACAATGTGGGCGGCGTTAGTGAACCCAATCATGGTCAAGATAATTGGCATGATGACCATAGAGAGGCTATTGAGGCGTTCATTAGTGAAGCCGAGCATTCCAATGGTCCAGAAGACGCCAATTGCAGGAGGCAAAGTGACAATTAGAGTCATCACTAAGCCGCGAAAGAATATAAGAGCAAGTATTGCAGAAAGAACATAGCCTATAATCTGAAAACGTCGTTTTTCAGTTTTCATGGCATCGCGACGGGCGATATCTATTGGAACCCTTCCGGTTAGTTTAGCTTCCAGTCTTGAGCCTTGCAGGGCGTTTGAAGCTTCAGTTCTAATGAGATTAATAATATCACCAATCTTTTGATTTTTTTTCAGCTTTAAACTCAAAGGGACCAAAGAGGTGCGAGCGTCTGAAGACAATAAGTTTCCCGCGACAATAGGATGATTCAGAGCTCTTTTCCGACACGCGTTACGTTTTGATTCACTGTCATTTTTATCGGGAAACAAAGGGAGTTTAAGTAGCCCAATACCGTATGAGGGTATTTGATCAAAGCTGAATGCCCGAGAGACACTTGGTATTTTTCTTACCGCTTTTAATAAGTTCTTATATGATTGAGCCGTTCCTTTTTCAAACAGATCACCATGATCATCCTTATGAGTAACGAGTATGAGAACTTCTGATCCGTCAGGCCCAAATTCACGTGTCACTTTTTTGGCAAATTCGTAATCACTTTTTGCACGGGCACTTTTAATTTTCCGGTCTCCCCGTTCAGATAAGTTTCCGTAAAAAGCAAAACTACTGATCACTGCGAACAAAGCGATCGCTAACCATGGACGCTGGACAGGGATTTCCGAGAATTTCATTTATTACTCTGCAACTTTGAGTGGATCCCGACACGCCACTTCGTACCAAAAGAATTCAGTATGAACGGGAGTGCGGCTAAAATTAGAGCAGATGTTCCTATCGCTACTAAAGCGTATTCTCGTCTGGTCATTTTTTCGAGGGCACTTTTTTCCTCGACTGAAACAAGAGATGAAATCGTTTCGCTTGGAATATGTTTCACGTTACCATCATGGTAAGTGCCATTCAGCCGTAACGCTATCTGCCTCAGTGTTGAGGCATCCTGTTTCGAGTTTTGGCCGTCCAAGAAGGTTCCTTTTATTGGATTACCAACGCCAATTACTAATATTCCATTGACTGATCTTGGCATCTTTGGAATTCCTACAGAAGGAACAGTGTCACCGTCCGAAAGTAGAACAATTGTTGTGCTGTCTTGGCGCCATTGACTAGAAATCTCGGTTGCGAGATCGAGTCCATCAAAGAGATGTGTTTTACCGGCTTCAAATGCAGTATACATGTCCATACTGTCAAGAAAATTACGTACCACTTCTGCGTCCTTCGTATCTACAACTACCGGTTTTGCTCCATTATATACCGCGATCAGAGAAAGCCTCATTTGTTCGACCCTGACCCTTTTAAAAAACGATTCCATTAATTCAAAGGCGCGTTTGCGCCTTGTCCTTGTTCCATCCTCACCGGCATCCTTTATTTTCATGCTCGGGGACACGTCGAGGACAATTACAATGTGCCGGATTTCATCAGGATCAACGGCCTTGGCTTTGTGAATCTTAGGTTCGATAGTTAAAAGAGTTGTGAGTCCCCACATGGCTAAGGCCACTGCCATGCATCTTGTTGCTGGTGCTATTCGCGCCCATGATGAAGGGAGGGACGAAGGTCCGAAGGACAAGATCGCAATGTTTGTGATACGTCGTGAATGTATCATCTCAGCTCCGATCGTAAGTACAAGAGCAGCCAACGCTGAAATTTCCGGATTCACTACCATGGTGTATAACGTAAACCGAAGAGGCTCAGTAAAAACATTAAGGCAATAGAGGTTCCTGCCATCGCAAAGGGTTTAAAATTGTCCATCGACTCGGCTCCGACCCTCTCGATTTTAGTTTTCTGCATTTTGTCAATTCGATTGAATATTGCTTTCAGAGCTAATGGGTCACCGGCAGCAAAGACTTCACCTCCGGTCCGATTCGTTATGGTTAATAACTGCGGGGGAGGTGATCCCGGAGCAATGTGAATGGCATACGTAGAAATATTATTGGCCATAAGTTTATTGGCTATTTCAATGTCTTTGCCCCCTCCAAGGTCAGCACTGTAACCATCTGATAAAAGAATAATTAGGCGGTCACCTTCTTCGCGTTCTATTAACAGTTTGGAGCATTCTTCAAGGGCCAGACCGATTTTAGTTCCTCCCCTGAACCAGATAGGCAGACGAGTCGGGCCTAAAAAGTCGGTTGCATATCCGAAAGCCGACGGATCAGAAGTGAGACGGATCCAGTGCAAGAAATGATCTCCAAAAACAGTTAATCCGAAAGCATCTTCTTCACGATAGTTAATAAATTCATTGATTGCCTCCATGGCTGCCTCGTAACGGTTACCATCGCCGAAAGGCGCCGTCATGCTACCGGACACGTCAAGAGCGAACTGAATATTAGTTAACTTTTTTTTAGTTTTTGGATCAGATAGTTGTTGAGGTCCTGCCAGCAGAAGTACTGCTATTGCCAACAACAACACTGGGAATGAGGCCGTTATCTTAAGTATATATTCCCATAGCCGATTTCGCGTCACGAGCGATTCATCTACGGGTATTACGACCTGATGCCCATGGCCATTCTTGCGCCAGATCCAGAACAGTAACGCTGCTGGAATCGCAAGCAATATGAGGACTGGAGAGTGGACAAACATTTAACAGATAGTTTTTCTATCGATCAGTTAATTTTTGGTTCGTGGTAAGGCTTGAGCAGAGCATCTAAATCAGAGGGTTCTTTTGGATTTGGACAATGGAACCAAGACTCGAGTTTTTCGAACAGTGGAGCAGCCTCTGGGTGTGCTTTAATTTTAGAAAGAGCCGTGCTAGGAGATTCATTTGTGAGATCGAGTCGTTGACTCCAAAAAATGATAAGGGTTCGTTCCAGTTTTGCTTGATCGTTCTTTCCAAGTTTTCCTTTTCTGGCAGCTTCTACCAGGGGCCGTAAACTTTCTGCTGGGCTAAGCAGCTTAGGAGTAGAAGACTCTTTCCTATTTAATCTTTTACGAGCACCAAATATTAGCAATAAGAGTCCCATTAACCAGAAAGCAGCTCCAAAGATCAATAAATGTTTGTATTTTATGAAACGGGGTAATTTCTCATCGTCCGGTGGATTTGGCCTTATCCGTTCTGGCGCTAAGGATGATTTGAACGTTACCGGCAGCTTAGGTTGATCAGTCATTGGTTTGTTATCCTTACCTTGTAAATAATCACCTAAATCAAAGGATCCAGCTTCTAGCCCATAATATTCAAAATCATATCGAAAACCATCACCGTGTGGATAAACTGATGTGATACGTAAGACAATGGCTGATCCTTGACTCAAAGGTTTAGCTTCCACTTCAGGACCAGGAATGATGTGATCTTTTATTTGTATCTTGACTCCAACAGGCGCGGCTTCCTGATCCAACTCATCAGCAGTGAGGGCGGGAAGGGTATAAGATAATATGGCAATGAACAGTAATCTTTTCATGACTAGCGTGCTCCTCGACTAAGCAAGGCACGAGATTTGAAAAAGTGACGTAACTTATGTGCTATTGGTTCATTGGTAAGAAGCTGCAAGAAATCTATACCAGACTTTTTTAGTTCTTCAGCGGTCAAATCAGAATCAGTGATTTTGACTTTATTTCTTGTTATTCCCGTTGTCCCGGTTTCGGCTTCTCTTGTTCTTACAAATCCAGTACCGTGCATTCCTGACTCTATCGGATCAATCAGCTGCAAGGCAACGCAATCATGCTTCTGTGCTGCAAGTTTGAGTGCCGGCATAGCTGTAGAATCGTGCAGATCAGATATGACAATGATCATTGCTCGGCTCTTTAGGATTGGCATAAGTTCGGTCAGGCGAGCGCCGACCTGAGTAGGTTCATCGACTCGATAGGAGCGCAGTTTAAATAGCCATTGCAGTATCCGGTCAGCAGATAGACTTGGCTGTACAAATAAATCACGGCCCCCTGCTCCGATCACTCCGACCGGACTTATTCGATCCAGTGCGGCGAATGCGATTCCTCCTGCGATACTTATGGCCGACGCGTACTTGCTGAGCTTTGTGGAAGAAACTGTCATCGAAGCGGATGTATCGATGAGCAAGTAAACGGGCATTTGCTTTGGAGCCTCGTATTCCTTGACATGAAATTTTCCTGTGCGGGCAGTGACTTTCCAATCTATTGATTTGATAGGATCACCGATCTGATATGCCCGTGATTGTATATATTCTATACCCGATCCGAGGAACGTAGAGCGGTCACTACCATATCCCAGATCATCGGCCAATTTCTTAATTGCGATGATGAAGTGTCGCGAATCAATTGGATCGCATGAATCGAGGAATTTTTCGGTCATCTGCAGAATAGGATTCGACGCAATAATGAATGGGATAATTATAAATGATTTTATCCCATAGTCTTTAGAATGTCTTCTAAGACATCTATAGTAGTCATACTTTCGGCTAAAGCTTCGTAATTAAGGCGCATACGATGGAGGAGAACATCCTCAGCCAACGCGAATAAATCTTCAGGTATTGCGTAGTCTCGTCCATGAATGAGTGCTCGTGCCCGAGCCCCTTTAATGAGTGCTATGCCGGCTCTTGGACTTGCCCCAAGTTCAATGTGGGAATGATTACGGGTCCTACTAATGAGCTCGACGACGTGTTTAATGAAGACTTCGCTAACGTGAATCTTGTGTACGGCATCAATCACGGAAATCAAGTCATGGGCTTCTCCGACAGGATCCTCGGAAACAATATCAAATTCAGTATTAGCCACTGCTCCTCCCTCCTCTTTTTGAATGCCAAGATTCAAGTTACGAGTTAATATTTCTTCCTCTTCGACTGGAGTGGGATATTTGAGCCGGTGACATAACATGAATCGATCAAGTTGAGCTTCGGGCAATTCAAATGTACCACTTTGTTCGATTGGATTTTGTGTTGCAATAACGAGGAAGGGAACAGGGAGGCGATAAGTATTGTCTCCTATTGTTACTTTGCGTTCTTGCATTGCTTCTAGTAGTGCTCCTTGAACTTTTGGAGCAGCGCGATTTATTTCATCTGCAAGTAAAAGGTTAGTAAATACTGGTCCTTTGTGTGTGGTGAATTTTCCACTTCCCTGATCAAGGATTTCAGAACCGAGGATGTCCGAAGGTAATAAGTCGATAGTAAATTGAATTCTTGAGAACTCTAAGTGAATGGCCTTACCGAGCGCATTCACTAATAGAGTCTTGGCAAGTCCCGGCACGCCTTGGAGCAGAATATGACCGCTCGTGAAGAGAGCGATGAGCAAGCGTTCTACTACGTCATTTTGTCCAACGACGACATCTGATACTTGTTCACGGATTGCCTCAATGTAAGATACGTGATTGTTATAACTAACCATTTTGCTAGGACAGGACTAGAGAGAAGTTGCTTATCCTAGTACAAGTTTGCCCATTTTCAGATAAGAAAATGAGAAATTCATAATTTTATGAGGGGCGTTAAGAACGCTCATCGATGGGAGGTATCGGCGGTTGAGAATCGGCTCCGATATAATCAGTCAGTGGCCGATAAAGACGATTATCATCAAGTTGTTCTAATACTTGTGCCGTCCATCCACTTGCCCTACTAATAGCAAATATAGGAGTAAATAGATCCGTTGGTATTCCGAGACTGTAGTACACTGTTGCAGAATAAAAATCGACATTGGCATTCAGCCCTTTGCGCTCTTTCATGATTTGAGCTATGCGCTCTGACATATTAATCCACTTAGCATCACCGAGTTCTTCTGTAAGTTTAATTGCCATCTTGCGCAGGTGTGGAGCTCGTGGGTCAAGTACCTTATAGACCCGATGGCCAATGCCCATTATTTTTTCTTTGCGCTCAAGTTTACCCTCAACATATGAATCAACGGCATCTTCAGAGCCGATTTCTTCCAGCATTTGTATGACCCCTTCGTTAGCTCCACCGTGCAGAGGCCCTTTGAGTGTTCCAATCGCTGAAGTGATGGAGGAGTAAATATCACTGAGAGTTGCAATGGTGACTCGAGAACTAAATGTTGATGCATTCATTCCATGATCAGCATGCAAAATATAAGCAACGTCGAGTGTTTTAGCCGCGTCATCAGAAGGCACTTCGCCATTAACAAGATATAAAAAGTGAGCCGCTTCACTAAGATCGTCCCTAGGCTCAATAATTTCCAAATCCTGTCGACAGCGGTGAAAGCCAGCGACTATTAGAGGGATCTTGGCTACAATAGCTAATGCTCGTTCTTCATTCAGTTCGCGGTTCTGATGTTCTCCTCTTTGATCATAAAGTCCAAGCATCGATACACCAGTACGTATAACATCCATTGGGCCGGCATCTTTTGGTGAGGCTTTGAGAAAATCTATGATTCCTTGAGGAAGGTTTCGATTAGCACGTAATGTTGAAGTCAGTTCATCCAATTCTGCGCGGTTTGGTAATTGACCACGATGCAGCAAGTAAAGAACTTCTTCAAAGGAGGTATTTTCGACAAGATCGTCAATAGTATAACCGAGATAGGATAATTTACCTTCCAAGCCTTGAACGTTACTGAGCTTGGATTCATTGGCTATGATTCCTTCTAGTCCTTTTGTTGCTAATGCCATGAATATTGTTATTAGAGGGATGCTAAATAAGCTCTTTTAAGTATTTATATAAGATGGGGCGAGAAGAATATCGAAGAGGAAGACACTTGCAAAGGGGTTTTATACCTCTCTTAGATGCAGTTTAAACTTTTGGCCTTTTTAATAGTGAATAATCACGAGTTGTTAATTTTTTTTCATAAAATGTTAGCTAAAGTAGAACCCATTTCTGATGGAGTCTCTGAAACGGCGATGCCTGCTTCTCTCAGAGCTTCCTTTTTTGCTGAGGCAGTTCCTTTCCCACCAGAAATAATGGCTCCAGCGTGACCCATTCTCCGTCCGGGAGGAGCTGTTGCTCCTGCAATGAAGGCTGCTATGGGTTTATCGCAGTTTTCTTTGGCCCAGGCAGCGGCCTCTTCCTCAGCACTGCCTCCGATTTCGCCGATCATAATTATTGATTCTGTTTCGGGATCTTCATTAAAAAGTTTAAGAATGTCCAAATGGCTGGTCCCATTGATAGGGTCTCCTCCAATCCCCACACAAGTGCTTTGGCCGAGTCCAAGAAGGGTCGTTTGCCACACGGCCTCATAGGTCAGCGTTCCAGAACGAGATACAACTCCGACCGAACCCTTTTTGTGAATGTATCCTGGTGCTATGCCAATACGGCACCCCCCAGACGATTCTGGCCCATTTCCTGGCGTCACAATACCGGGACAGTTCGGCCCAATTAGTCTAGAACGACTGTCTCCCATCATTGAACAAACTCGCATCATATCTGCAACAGGTATTCCTTCAGTAATGGCTACAATGAGATCCATGCCGGCATCTACAGATTCCATGATGGCATCTCCAGCGAATGCTGGAGGAACAAAGATTGCTGAAACCTTTGCTCCTGTCTCTTTCATGGCTTCGTCTACAGTATCAAATATTGGAACTTTTGATTCAAAGACTTGCCCGCCCTTGCCGGGAGTCACTCCTGCAACTATTTGGGTCCCGTATTCTAAGCTGAGTTGCGCATGAGCAGCTCCGAATCCACCGGTAATTCCTTGTATAAGAACTTTTGTATCTGGTTGCACTAAGATAGCCATAGTAAACAGTTTTTATAAATCGTTAATTGAAAGGTCAGAGCGGTTCCACCAATGATCGGCACTGCTAGGCAAGAACTTTGTTATATCATCACAGCTAAATCTGACAGCATTTGTTGGAGTTTCTTGAATTTGTAGGTCAACACAAATTAAATCTTTTTCCTTGGTTTGGAGAAAAGAGTTTAGCTTTGCATAGTAGCAAGCAGACCTGATTTCGGTTGTAGGATCTCCAGGTGTAATGAGAAGACGGGATAAAAGATCAGGTTCATTTTCTTTAAAATATTTAATGATAGGATCTTCTGAACTGACGTGAAAGCTATGATCTACTGACCCGTCAATCCATTCGAACCAAAGACCTTTCGCTTCTTCAAACTCGACAAGCATATTGGTATCAGCATCCAATTTTCGATTATTATGACTGGCAATTTCGACGGTTACAATTTCATCATGGCCATGTGGAATCTTACAATTTGGCGCGGCTCCACTAATGAGCCTGTGCCCCATTGCGTAGCGACGCGAAAAGCGAAGAATAATGTCATGAGTATTAGCCAATTTAAAGGAATCTAGGTTAAATTTATTAATTCTTAATGATCAGACATTGATGGATTGGACGGCTTTTTCCGCGGCGTCAGATAAATCATCGGCCGCGATCAGATTGACTCCGGAACTTGTCAGCGTTTGTTTTCCCGCTTCCACATTATTTCCTTCGAGTCGGACCACTAAGGGAATGTTTAAGTCGACCTGTTTGCATGCTCCAACGATCCCATTTGCAATCACATCACAATCCATAATTCCGCCGAAAATATTGACCAGAATACCTTTCACATTTGAGTCTCCAAGAATGATCTTAAATGCATTTGTGACTTGTTCTTCAGTTGCCCCTCCACCCACATCTAAAAAGTTAGCAGGCTCTCCACCAAAATGTTTAATGATGTCCATCGTTGCCATTGCTAGCCCTGCACCATTGACTAAGCATGCAATGTTGCCATCAAGGCCGATATAATTCAGCCCAAATTCTGAGGCCGCAACTTCTCGTGGATCTTCTTCTGAAGGATCACGTAATGCTTCAATTTCGGGTTGTCTGTAGAGAGCGTTGTCATCGAAACCAAATTTAGCATCTAGTGCGAGCACTTGACCATCAGGCGTTGTAACTAAAGGGTTAATTTCAACTAACGAGCAATCACATGATATGAAGAGCTTATAGAGAGCTTTTAATAGTCTGCCAAACTGTTTGGCGGTGTCTCCAATAAACCCTAGATTTGATGAGATTTTCCGGATCTCATAAGGCTGTAATCCCGCCAAAGGATGTATAGTTTCACGTATTATTTTTTCAGGAGTTTTTTCAGCGACCTCTTCAATATTTACGCCACCTTCGGTAGATGCCACAATCACAGGTGAGCGACTTTCTCTGTCCATAACTATAGCCAGATAATATTCTTTAGAAATGTCAACGGCCTGCGCAACCATGACTTTGTTAACAACTTTACCGGACTCACCTGTTTGGTGAGTTACCAAAACTTCTCCGATCATTTGTTGGGCAATTACCCCAATTTCTTCTGCACTTTCAGATAAGTGAACACCTCCTTTGAATCCGTTTTTAAAGTTGCCTTTTCCGCGTCCTCCTGCATGTATTTGAGCTTTTATCACAACTTGTCCGGATAATTCTTCTGCGATTTGTTGGGCTTGTTCCGCCGTTTCAGCGACGCGCCCCTTTGGTGAGGGCACACTGAATTGATCAAATAGCTCTTTGGCTTGGTATTCGTGTATGTTCATTCCTTAGTTTATGAAGCGATCGAAATCTTAGGGGGCGGAATACCAGTGGTCAAGAGGCGGTTCCACAAGTTTTAAATGAGTTTGGCACTGGAGCTTCCCATTTTCCAACCCCTTCAAGTGACATTCGGTAACAATGCAATGCTTGACGGGGCAGGATGAGTTCAGATTGCAATTTTTTGGTCCATCCGTTTGCAATGAATTCGAGATAACAGTTTTCATTCACACCATAAATTTTGTCCCCAACAATAGGTAGATTAACATGCAATGCGTGGACTCGGATTTGATGCATTCGACCAGTTTCAGGCATTGCTTTCAATAAGGAAAAAGGCCCGAGTTTTTCTACTAATTCAAAGTTAGTGATGCTCGATTTTCCGTTAGGATGAGGAATTTGTTTTACCCATATTTTAGATTCTTCGACTTCACCAGCTCTGAGAATAGGAGCTTCCACAGTAAATTTTTTTTCTTTAGGTATTCCATGAACTATTGCCAAGTATTCTTTTGTTATTTTATGTTGCTGCATGGCAATACCAAATTGCCTAGCCGTAGGTTTATTTTTTGCGACGATAACAACGCCACTAGTTTCTCTGTCCAATCGATTAATAATCGATAGTCTCGCTCCGTTCGCTATATCATATGCGAGGAGGTCTTTGATGCCATCTAAGAGCGTTGGCGGATTGCCTGGAACGCTAGGATGAACAAGGAGTGGAGCCGGCTTATTTACAACAATGAAATCCTCTGTTTCAAAGAGAACCCCAAAGTTTGTATTATTTACAATCACACTGGTTTATTTGTGGGATTGAGCGTTTTGAAACCGCAAAAAATTTATGATTAGATTAATCCTCTGAATCCTCGTTCTTTAGATAATCCGAAACGTTTTGCAATGCATCAATGAGTTCCTGCAGGCTTTCTTCAGGGACCATGATGGTGTCACGTCTTCCTCTCACGTCTTCTGTAATTTTAAGAAAACGTCCACGATCATTCGACTTCAGATCAACAAAAAAAACTTTACGGTCAGAAAATATCTTTTCTGTATAAAGCGGTTCGTCTCGGCGGCGTTTGTATTCGCTACCATTGCCTTCTTCTTCTTCTTCTTCTTCTTCTTCAAACATGCCAAGTATGGGCTTTCCTCTTTTATTTAATTATCTGGATTGGGGGAGAATGCTAATACTGTATATTATCTTCGCAAGTATCAATTTATCATTTTGTTATGTGCAGAATTAATTCTTATGAAAAGATCACGAAGTAATTCCACAGGAATGGCGAGCTCTTTTCAGTGTTGCTGAGGCTGCTTCCCTCGCCCGGTCAGCACCTTCTTTAAGAATATTTTCGATGTATTGAGGATCTTCAGAGAGCTCTTTTCTTTTTGCACGCATTGGTTTAAAAAATTCCCAAAAAGCTTCAAATAAACGCTTTTTAAAGTCTCCATAACCAGTGCCCCCCTTCAAGAAATCATCTTTCATTTCTTGGAGTTGTTGATCCGATGCTACCAGACTAAATAGATCAATAATAATCGAATTCGATGGATCCTTAGGATCTTCGACTGGAGTCGAGTCTGTCATCATTGACATTATTTTCTTTTTTGTGGGTTTTTCCTCACCAAATATTTCTAGAATATTTCCATAACTCTTACTCATTTTTTGACCATCTAGTCCAGGAACCCGTGCTTTATCTTCTCGAATTCTTGGTTCTGGAATAACAAATACATCACCGTAAAGATTGTTAAATTTAATTGCTATATCACGCGTCACTTCCACATGTTGTTTTTGATCATCACCTACAGGAACAACGTTGCTGTCATAGATAAGAATATCTGCTGCCATTAACACCGGATAAGCAAATAGACCATGCGTTGCTTCAAGACCACGTTCTGTCTTATCTTTATAAGAATGACAACGGTTCAGAAAACCCATTGGAGTGACAGTACTCAAAAGCCAAGATAATTCAGTCACTTCAGGGACATCAGACTGTTTAAAAAAAACTGCTTTGTTTGGATCTAAACCACAAGCTAGAAAATCAATTGCAACGTTGCAGACATTTTTTCTCAAGGCCTCAGGGTCTTGAACGGTCGTCAATGAATGATAGTCCGCTATAAAATAGAAGGCCTCACCTTCTTCTTGTAGACGAATAGAAGGTTGCATCATGCCGAAGAAGTTTCCCACATGCAGTCTGCCGCTTGGTTGAATGCCAGATAGAATACGCATTTTATCTTATAGGGTTATGATCCAGACCATATTTAAAGTGTCAAGTTAATGGACTGCACACTAAATAAAATTATGCCTACCTTGATTAGGCTATAATTATATTATCTTCTATGAATTCTAGGATAGAGTAACATCTGAAGAAGAAATCTTGTAATGGTATTGAAGGATCATGGGCTATGATGCTTTGGAGAAGCTTTATTTTCAATTAATAGAGGAAAAAGATCATTATTAGTAAATTTTTTATTTCTATTTTATCTAAAGTATTGATCTTAATGGGTATAGGATTCTGCCTATTAAAAAATAGTGATAAGGTTGTGACCTTTGATGGGGTTAATGACGTCTAAATAGTGAGTAAGGTTAATTTTAAAATAATTGATTTTACGACCCATTCAGGGACAGCCTCATAATAATCTGCCGTGGATGCGTTAACTGATGATGAATTGGTTGCTCGGTGTAAGACTGAGTTGCCTTATAACGTTACCGCATACCGAGAACTGTTGAGGCGTCATGAACCTTTAGTCTATAGAAGTTGTTTAAAAATGCTCGGTTCTGTTCAAGATGCTGAAGAAGCTTGCCAAGATGCATTCTTGCAAGTCTTTCATAAAATTGGTCAATTCGAGGGCCGTTCAGCTTTTAAGACATGGCTTTACCGTATCGTTTATAACCGTTGCATCGAAAGTCGCAGAAGAGATGCCCGTCGCAGTGAGAATCATGCGAAGCTTGTAGAAGAAATTACACAGGATGAAATTGCTCGCGAAGATCCTGCTATGAAAAATGCCCGGACAGGAAAGGTCCATGAAGTTATTGCCAAGATGAGTGGGGAAGATTGTCGCCTCGTAACATTAAGATATGTTTCCGGGCTCAGCCTTCAGGAAATAGCTGATGTTCTTGAAATTGGATTGAGCGCTACTAAGATGCGGTTATATCGTGCGCAGGAGAAATTTAAGGAAATTTATAATGGTTTGGATACTGAGGAGGAGGCAGAGGAGGTATGATAAGTGATGCACAATTTCTTGAGCAGGATGCGCAGATCCTGAATATTTTTAAGGAGGAAGGCTCATCCTTAGATAGTGCTCGTGTTGACTCTGACGCAAAGAGGGCGCCGCGAGATTTAACTATTGAAGATTTAAGAAGAATTGACCGGATCGTTCAAAAAGCAAAATTTAGCGTCGTAGCGAAACATTCTATTAGTTTTCTATTTAAAACGGTTGGAGTAGGTGTGTCTGAGTTGGCTTTAGCGTTTATTGGCGCGACCAAAAGTGCAAATTTAACTACCGGATCAGTGAAGACCGAAGATCACGAAAATGATCGTGCCGATAATGAATAATTTGTTTAACCTAATAAAAGACCAATGATGACATTGCTTGCTCAAGCCGCACAAGGAACCGATCCAGCTAATAGTTCAGAGACCCAGAAGAGTTGGGTAGATTCCCTATTAGTTCAATTGAATCAAATGGTTGATGAATTCACGGCTTTCATACCGAAATTACTGACTGCCATTATTCTTTTATTAGTTGGGGTAATTATTTCAACGCTCGTAGCACGAGGGACACGGTTTTTGTTAGAAAAGTTTGGAGGTTTACTAAAAGAGAAATTTGCAAATAACCCCATTATCCAGAGATCAGGTTTTTCGGGAATGTTTGTCCGTGCAAATACTCATGCACCTTTTTCAATTATTGTAAGTAAGAGCCTCTTTTGGATTCTTATAATCATGTTCTTGAGTTCTTCTGCTCGTTCACTTGGACTTGAGCAAATTTCAGCACCTCTGAGCGGTTTAGTTAGCTTCTTACCTCAGGCCATTACGGCTCTAATTATATCGGTGGCTGGTTTTATTATAGGCGACCTTGTCAGAGGCTTTGTAATTAATGGAGCCAAGAGAGTGGGCCTCGACTATGCGGGTGCTTTGGCTAACCTCGTCTATGCCTTCATACTGGTTCTGGTCATGACTATAGCTATCGATACTTTAGGGGTAGATACTACTCTCATACGCCATACGGTTGAGATATTGTTACTTGGAGCTGCCATTGCCACGGCCCTTGCTCTTGGGCTCGGGATGCGTCCCCTTGCGCAGAATATTGTTTCTGGAGTCTATGCCAGAGATCTTTATCCGGCAGGTACAACAATAAAATTCAAAGGAAATAAAGAGCTCGAAGGCAAAGTGATATCAGTTGGTCCGGTAACGACTCAGATAGAGACGGATTCGAACCATTCAGTGAATATTCCCAACAGTTCGCTTGTGGCGGAAATTGTTGAGTCTGAAAAAAATAAAATCAATCAAGAGGACAATTCCGAATAGGTTGGGAATCTGATCCTAAGGGCCTTGAACGCATGGAACGATTATCGCTTCGCTCATGCCATGGATAATTTTTTTATCGGAAGGCACTAGCGTTGCCATAACGCCACCAAGTTCTGCTCTGCAATTTGAAGAATTTTCTTTACTTAAAAAATAATATGGGCAGACCCTTGCTCTCACATCAATGGATTGATTCTTTTCCATTTCTTCATCCCAATAGCTATGTTCAAAGACGCGAGCTTTCTTGAATCTTTGCATAATCCATGGTCTGTCAGGAAAATCATGTATGGCCAATTCAATGGCTTCTTTCCATTCATTGGCAGGCATATCGCTACCGATCCGAACGCTACGACTTCCCCATGCTAATTCTGAGAACCCACTAATTTTCATTACTAAATTCCTTTCTTTTTGTGAAAATCCAGCAAGTTGATGCCAATCATTGATGCCTAAACCCGGTAATTCTGCATGATGAGGTATTGGGCTTGGGTCTATTATCCAGCTGAAGGGAAAATAATCAGATAACCGTTCTAAATGTTTTTGTCTTATTTGCGCGGCCCAAAAATTAAGCAGAGGTCGTGAGTGGAACAAGGCACTCCACATTTTTTCTTCCATGTATGGTTTGAATGGAGGTGTAATGTCAATTGTGCTATTGGCTGCGGCTTCAAACAAATCATTAGCTGAGGATATATTTTCAAGATCAAAGAGCTCAAAGAAACGATAAACTGCTCGATCGCTTATTTGATAATTTTCAGCATCTAGAACATTAAAATTAATTGAACTGGAACGATCATTTAGTTCTGCGGATAGCCATTCCATTTCAGGGCGGTACTCAGAGGATTCTTGACTGATCAAGATATCGGCCCCTTGCGGGAGAATGGAGGTAAAGCCATCCAGCATTCCCGTTGAAGTTCCTAAAACATCATAACCCAGAGCCGAATAGGTTTGGTTTAACCAGGCCGTGAGACCGATGCCTCCAGGAATACTGTCAAGTTCTGTGATTGCGAAACCATCTTCGGTCCATATCAGATCAGGACGAATAATCCTGGGCAATGAATCGCTGAATGTTTTATGACGGCCCTTTTCAATCAGGTCGGCAGGCTTGCCTGCGTCAAGATAAGCACATAACCAACTAGGCACTTTGTTTTTGACGCTTTGATGATAAATAGTGTTGGAAGCTTTAAGAAAATTCGCCAGTAGATGACCGAGAGAATTGAGTTCTTTTGTGATTTTCTTTGGTAGAGCAAGTGGTTCTGAGGATATTTTCCATTTCTTATTTGCAAAGAGACCTGACTTCGGAAAAGCCCCTTGAATAGCATTGACCCGTTCCTTGGCAGTGGCATTTGAAATCGCCCCCATTTTCGTCATTGTTAAGTGATAATAAATGTATAGAAGTACACTACTTCATGCCACGAAGAGCTGCACGAATTAACTCGTCAGAATTAATTGGTTCTTTGTTTGAATCTGCAATTTTATTGACTGCTTTAATTGCTTCACTTTGTTTATAACCTAGAGAAATCAGTGCAAGTACAGCATCATTAATGATTCCCTTTTCTCCATGAGCTTCTTCTTTAGCTGCGGTCCAGACTGCCGTGACGCCAACCTTATCTTTTAATTCCAGTATGATACGTTCGGCGGTTTTTTTTCCTAGACCGCTGATCTTTGACAGGATCGGAGTGTCTGCTTGAATTACAGCATTCTTAAATTGTTCAACCGACATTCCACTTAATACTGCCAATCCAAGTTTTGGTCCAATCCCAGACACTCGAGTAATGAGTAAACGGAACAAGTCCCGTTCGTCATTAGTAGCAAATCCAAAAAGTGTATGTTCTTGTTCGCGGACGTGCAGATGAGTCAGTATACGGACCCTTTCCCCTATCGGAGGCATCGTATCACTCGTGGAAAGGGGCACTAAGACCTCATAGCCTAATCCGCCAACATCGATAGTTAATCTTCCGGGAAGAAGCTCTGCTAGACAACCGTCCAGATAAGTGATCATAAGAATAAAAGGAAAAGAGCAATAAGAATATCGCAATAACCTTTTTCACTTTCATTCAATAGCCCATCTTGATCATTGGCAAATTAATGTGAAAATTAACTAGATGAGCTATTTTCGTAGTCTTGGTTTTATTCTGATAAATTTGCTTTTTGTATGGTTTTCTCATGCAGATGAAAAAATTGCTGCCAAAGAAGTCAATTTCAAAGGGAAGAATCAAAAGCATTTGCTGCTTATTGAGCCACGCAGCATGAGATCAGCTGTTTCCATGATCATTCCAGGAGCACAGCACACGGTCTATAGCGCAGGATACATGGGCTCTTTAGGCGTTATTCACTACAAAGCAGAGGAATTCCGAGCAAATTTTAAGTCCGATTGGAAACAATTTCGTGAAAATGCACTGAAAGACGCCGCTAAACACTTAGAGAAAATAAAACCGGAACTAATAAAAAATTCTGAAAATATGATCGAATATGCACTGATCCAATCAAAGGATCCTTTGACTGTTAGCACTATTATTTTGCCCCAGTTTCGCGAAAAATTTAGGGATCTTCTTGGTCCGGAATTGTTAGTGGTAGTACCGAATAGATCGACAATTTTAGTTTTTTCTGGTTTTGCAAATAATATAAATCTGTATAAAAAAACGTTCATTAACTTGTATAAAGATTCAATTTACCCTGTAAGTAGGGAAATATTCAGAATTAATGGCAGTGGCATTCGAGCTATTGATGATTATGGAGCCAGATAAATTAAAATTCTGTAAAAGAAACTGGCATTTTTTGATAATTGTTCTATAATACGCGCCCTCAATTGCTGAGGATTACTTCCATTGTACCCTTTAGGATCAAAATTCATGGTAATGTGACGCATTTGTGGTAAAATAAATCAGATATGGCTACAACACGCAGAACCCGGTTTTCCCGGAGAATACCTGATCACGTAACCGACGAATTGGTTGTTGTGCTCAAAAAAAATGATACGGCTTTACAATTTAATGATCTTTTTGAACTCGTATATGAGAACCTCAAAGCAAAAAATGCCGTAAGTGGCGGAGAAGAGATGCTTCGTCTTCGAGCTTATGAAAAGCTTCAGAACCTTGTCACTCGAGGATTAGTAGAGAAAAAAGGCAAGAGTTACACAGGTCTGGAAGGCATTGAACAAGCTTCTAGTGCTTATGTTGCTGCTCAACAAGCAAAGCAGCAAGCTTCTCAAGCCTAGTAAGTAATTCATATTTCTTGAAAGAGGGCCACCAACTGGTGGTCCTCTTTTATTTTACAACGAAAGTACAGAATTTCGTCTTGAATCGTGACGTAAATAATAGGATCGTTTGATCCAATCCCAATAAAGAAATGCTTGATCAATATTTACCGGTGCTTTTGCAATTAACTGTTGCTACTGGTTTTGCCGTTTCCACTTTACTAGTTAGTGTTCTTTTGGGTAAGAGTGCAAAAAGTAACGCTATTAAAGATAGCGCTTACGAGTGTGGAATGCTTCCTATCGGAGATGACAAGCCCAGATTCAGTGTAAAATTCTATGTCATCGCGATGCTCTTTGTTATTTTCGACATTGAAGTTGTTTTTATGTATCCATGGGCCGTCACCTTTAAGAATTTCATGGCAAATGGACAAGCGTCGATGGTTTTTTGGAGCATGTCAGGATTCGCGGGAATTCTTCTAGTTGCCTATTTCTACGCATTGAAAAAAGGCGCCCTTAGCTGGAAGTCTTGAGTTCCGTTTCTAACCACTGAGTAGCGAAAAGCATTTCCTCTTCAGAAATTGTAAAGGGTGGAGCAAAAGCAATGACATGACCTACGGGTCCATCTGCTAATGTTATCAGTCCGGACTTGAGGGCACGAGATATGATTCTTGAGACGAGGGCCCCATTAGGCTTACCCTGATCATCTATTATTTCTAGACCCAGCATCAGTCCCATGCCGCGAACTGATCCTTTTGGTATGGCCTTAATATTTTCTAGGAGTTCTTTAAAACGGTTACCTTTATGAGTGACTTCTAATGAGATTTCCGGACTGGAATGTTTTTCTAGAGAGGCCAAGGCCATGGCACATCCTCCTGGATGACCAAGGAAGGTAGAAGTATGGATTGCTTCTCCATCAGACTCAGGCCAGGAGTCCATGATTGTAGCCTTGCCGGTGCAAGCAGAAATTGGAAAGCCGCCCGAGAGAGCCTTACCAAGACAAATAATATCTGGTATGACCTCCCAGTGTTCGCATGCAAAGAGCTTACCGGTCCGGTTCAAACCAGTATAAATCTCATCAATGATTAATAATGCGCCATATTCATCACACGAGGCGCGCAATGAAGGAAGGAAATCATTTTCTGGGACTACCTTACCCCCTCTCCCAAGGATAGGTTCAACGATAATTGCACCGATACTTTCATTTGTAAGAATCTGTCTTACCTGATCGAGTCCATGATTTCCATAAGGAACAATTTTGCCGAAGTCTGATAGTTGCTTGATAAAGGGATCCTTGAATCTGGGCATAGCACCGGCAGATAGGCTGCCGAATCCGGTCCCATGATAGCAACCCTCGAAACTAATCACACCGGGCTTTCCGGTCGCCAGCATGGCAGTCTTAAGAGCGCTTTCAATTGATTCCGAACCTGAAGAATTCAGTACCGTTTTAGCCTTGTTCCCTGTCCAACGCTCAAAAGTTAATGAACTGAGTTTTTTGCACAGGTTCACCTTCTGTTCTGTCGGGTGAACGTCTCCCATCCCATGCATTAGATGCTTGGACTGTTCATTGAATGCAGTAATTAGTTCAGGGCATGAATGGCCAAGGGATGATACTGCGAAAGCGCTGGTAAGATCCAAGAAGCGATTCTCATCTACATCCCACACATTTGTATCCTTTGCCCTGTCCCAAAATATAGGAAAATCATTCGAAATATAAGTGATATTCCGCGATTCATATTGGCGTAGATTCTCTGCAAGAGCGCGTGAGTTAGGCCCCGGTATTTGAGTGATGATTTCTGGGAGCATGTAGACACACAGGTTGACCAGTGCCTTCCATTAAAGATCTCAAATCCTAAAAAATGATATAAGATTAATGGGCCTTACAGAATTCTTCTAATCGGTCCAGTCCTTCTTTAATGGTGGGCAGGCTAGTAGCATAGCTGATACGGATACTGTGATCATTTCCAAACGCGACCCCAGGGACCGTGGCAACCTGCATACGACTCAGTAACTTTTCAGCAAAGTTAACAGATTTAATCCCTGTCTTTTCAATGTTAATAAGAAAATAAAATGCACCGTCGGGCTCGATAGTGGAAACATTTGCTATACTATTGAGTCGGCCAAGCACGTACTGGCGACGAATATTATATTCCTCAACCATATCTGTAATTTCAGATTGGTCGCCGGTCAGTGCTGCAATCGCACCGTACTGAGCAAATGTAGTTGGGTTTGAAGTGCTATGGCTCTGGATAGTGTCTATGGCATCGGCAATTTCTTTTGGTGCAGCGGTATATCCTAACCGCCAACCCGTCATTGAGTAAGCTTTCGAAAATCCATTAATTGTGATCGTGAGTTTTCGAATCTCTTCACTGATTGATCCGATGCTGACATGTTCAGATTCTCCGTAGATTAACTTTTCATAGATTTCGTCAGAAAGTATGAGGATGTCCTCTGACGCGGCCACTTCGCCTATGGCAGCCAATTCTTCTCTAGTGTAGACAGCACCTGTTGGATTATTAGGAGAGTTAATGATAATCATTTTGGTTGATCCCGTCATAGCGTTATCAAATTCCTCTGCTGTTATTTTCCAATTATTTTCTTGCTGAGTCTCAACAAATACTGGTTCAGCCCCGACCGCTCTGACCATTTCTGGATAACTTGTCCAGTAAGGTGCTGGTATGATGATTTCATCTCCTGCGTCGCAGCATGATATTATTGCATTGAAACAAGAGTGCTTTGCCCCGCAATTGACTACTATTTCATCAGGTTCATAATTTAACTGATTCTCTTCTCTAAGCTTTTTAGAGAGTCCTTTGCGAAGCGATAGAAGACCGGCAACGGCAGTGTATTTAGTTTGCCCGTCCTGAAGAGCATCGATGGCTGCCGATTTAATGTGCTGAGGCGTGTCAAAGTCCGGCTCTCCTGCACCTAAATTACATACATCTATTCCTTCGTCACGCATTTGTTTGGCTTGACTGGTGATGGACAGGGTAAGGGATGGTGAGAGATCGGCTATGGTTTCGGCTATAAATTCCATGATATTTTAGAGCTGGTTTGGAGAGGTGTTGAATTGAATAGGGATAATTTACAAATAAAAAAGGCTTCCGCTTACGGAAGCCTTCGGGGCTAATAAATGGTCTGTCGAGCTTCCGCCGCAGCGCTTGGCGGAGTTCCCTTCTAACGCATTGAAAATTAGATTCAAGTGAAAATTACAAAATAGCCAATCTTAAAGCACAACCTGAACTGCTGAGCTGGCCTTAATTGCCTTGTCCTTGGCATTCTCAATAGATTCTCCGCGCGCAATGGCCACACCCAAGCGTCGTCGTCCGGAAATACTGGGTTTGCCGAACAAACGGATTTGGGTATCAGGTTCTTCAAGTGCTTCAGAGACGTTATTGAACATGATTTCTTCTGAATTCCCTTCTCCAAGTATCACACTGGATGCTGACGGTCCGTGCTGATTAATGTTAGGAATGGGAAGACCCAAAATGGCCCGGGCATGTAATGCAAATTGTGAGAGATCCTGAGAAATTAGTGTCACGAGCCCAGTGTCATGAGGCCTGGGTGAAACTTCACTGAAAATCACATCATCATTCTTGATAAATAGCTCGACGCCGAATATCCCATAACCGCCCAGACCGGAAGTGATTTGTTCGGCCATTCGTTTAGCTTCTTCTGCCGCGTCATCAGACATAGGTTGCGGCTGCCAGCTTTGACGATAGTCCCCGTCTGTCTGCACATGTCCGATAGGTTCACAGAATGATGTGCCGTTGCAGTGACGGACAGTGAGCTGAGTAATCTCATAATCAAAATTTACAAATCCTTCGACAATTACTTTTCCGGCTCCTGCCCTGCCTCCTTCCTGAGCGTATTGCCAAGCACTGTCAATTTGGTCCGGAGACTGAATAGTACTTTGGCCTTTCCCAGATGAGCTCATGATAGGTTTAACAACGCAAGGGATACCAATCTCTTCGACTGCGGAATCAAATTCCTCTTTGCTGGAGGCAAATTTGTAAGTTGATGTTTTGAGCTGTAGTTCTTCGGCAGCTAACTTGCGAATGCCTTCACGGTTCATCGTTAGCTTTGTGGCTCTTGCAGTAGGTATAACATTGAATCCTTCACTTTCGAGCTCGACTAATGTGTCCGTTGCAATGGCCTCAACTTCAGGAACTATCAAGTGAGGTTTTTCTTTTTCGAGTACCGATCTTAATTCATCAGCGTCAAGCATATCGATGTTGTAGGAACGATGAGCTACCTGCATGGCTGGTGCATTTTCATACCTATCAATGGCAATGATTTCACAACCGTATCGTTGCAACTCAATTACCACTTCTTTTCCGAGTTCCCCTGATCCACAAAGTGCGACTCGAGTAGCATTAGATGTTAGCGGTGTACCAATGTTCATAATCTTAATGATAATGTTTTCTTCCTGAGTCTTATTGATTAAGTGCAAAGACGACAATCACAATCTTTGATAAAGAAGCGCCAAAATTGTAGTGATAAATTCTCTAAACCTATCAATTAATTGTTATTCCGAAGGCGGCAAAACAATCTTTTTAAATGCTTTTCACTCAGATCAATCAGCACTAAGACCAAAATACACTTAAATCATGTTGCTTATTTTGATATAAAAAAACGATCACCTCACTGAGGTGACCGCTTTTTATTTTTTATATGTGTCCGCAACTTAAAATTCTATTGAATCTTCCTCCTCTTCCTCGTGTCCGTTCAGAGCATTTTTAACTGATTTTTCAATTTCTTCGTACATCTTTTCGTCTGCTTTCAATACATCTTTGGTCGCGTCCCTTCCCTGTCCAAGCTGTTCACCCTTGTAGCTGAACCAGGATCCACGCTTCAGTAATATTCCGTGTTCGAGTGCAAGATCGAGGAGTGAACCAACTGCTGAAATGCCTTCATTATACATAATGTCAAATTCAGCTTCGGTGAACGGGGGTGCGACCTTATTCTTTACTACTTTGAGTCGTGTGCGATTTCCTACGACTGTTCCATCTGTATGTTTGATGGCACCAATTCTACGAATGTCCACGCGAAGTGAACTGTAGAATTTAAGCGCTCTGCCACCAGGTGTTGTTTCCGGATTGCCAAACATGACACCGATTTTTTCTCTGATTTGGTTTGTGAAAATGCAGGTCGTTCTGGCCTTTGCAATGATCGAAGTTAATTTTCTCATTGCAGCACTCATCAGTCTTGCTTGGGCTCCAACTGTTGAATCGCCAATTTCACCATCAAGCTCTTGTTTAGTAACTAGGGCAGCGACTGAATCTAATACGATTAGATCTAATGCATTTGATCTGACAAGAGTTTCTACAATTCGTAGAGCCTCTTCTCCTGAGCTAGGTTGTGACACTAATAAGTTGTCCATATTAACTCCCAGTTTTTTTGCATATTGAGGATCAAGAGCGTGTTCTACATCAACGAATGCTGCCAATCCTCCATTCTTCTGCGCCTGTGCGATGACTGTTAATGTGAGTGTCGTTTTCCCTGATGATTCTGGACCATATACTTCAACGATCCTTCCTCTTGGAAATCCTCCAACACCAAGTGCTCGATCTATCAGTAAGTTACCTGTCGGAATGACATCGACATCGACTCGGTAATCATCTCCCATTCTTATGATCGAACCTTCGCCATAATCTTTCTGAATTTGTTGAATGGCTAGATCCAAATTCTTTGCTCGCATCGAAGCCACTTTAGCGGCTGCGGGATCTTCCTTAGCTTTGGTATTTGTTTTTTTCGTGTCTGGCACCTCTTTTGTCGTGTTAGTTTTAGGTGTCGGTTCTATCTTTTTATTAGGTATAGCTATTGCAGGCATATTGTAACGTATTATGTAATTTAGTGAACATATATACAGTGTTCAAAAATACAGTTACGGCAAGTAATTTATTCCTAAAATTTCAGATTTCCTTATATTTTAGCGAAATCAGCTCTGATATTCAATCCTCAACTATCGCTTATAGACCATTAAAAGAATTTTTACTGTTCTTTTTTTAGGGAATGAGTCGTTCGAGCGTTTTAAAGTAGATATTTGCCATTTCAAATATTTGCCAGATCACGACAATCACAATCAGTAGGTATGCAACTTTTGGAAAAATGACACCCATTTTTTTTGAGGAGGATTCGGCCTCATCAGTAAAAATAGATGCCCATTTTTTGAGCTCAACATCGAGCGTTCCGGATTCTTCACTTGTTATNTAGGCTCGGGCGAAGACGGGAGGAAAATCATCAGGTTCGTTTGCAAGGACCGGGCCTACTGGATTACCGGCATCGATGCTGGGCAGAATTTTTTCTTTCGTACATCGAAGTATTCGACCACTTGCAGAGGCTTCTGCAGCAGCAAGAATAGAAGATGAAACACTATGACTAGAAATGAGATAGGTTCGTAAAATCTGGGTAAACCGTGACAATGCAAAGGATTTTCGAACTTTGCCGAGGATAGGGACCTTATTTAAAAAAGCATCAAGGGAAGGGGATCTTTGTGCTTTGCGGTCGGCGATTTTAAAGCAGTAATAAAAAATTGCACTGATGATATAAACAATCAGCAAGGTCGTGAGAACATTCATTGCTTCGCCTGCAAAGTTTCGACTCTGCGCCGTTCTTGCCAGTGCAAGTAGAATGATTCCGAAGTGCAATAATAGGACCGGGTAAATTAAACCGGCTTTGATTTTTTTCTGAACGCTATTCTTCAGATTAAAATATCGCGACAGATGATTAAAAGTTTCAGGTATCTGTCCGGATTTTTCTCCTGCATTAATTAGAGATATTTCTAATGGGCTGAGCTGTGAAGAGAGGGAGTTAATGGTTTCGGCCAGTGATTTTTTTGATTCTATACCGCTGATTATTTCCTTCAGAAAATTTGCTTGTCTGCCAGGAGGTCGTGTGTCCAGTATGGCTTCAGCTGCATTATTTATAGGAAAACCTGCTCCAGAAAGTTTTGCTAGTTCGCTGTAAAGAAGGTACTTGTCGCGGTCGTTCAGCATGGCGAAAACAATTTTTCTGTTTTACTATTCATTAATCCGGTCAGTGTGGCTAACTGATTTTTTATTATGAGTGATATTAATGACGAAAAGGATACTGGCTTCATGAAGGTTGCATTGCGTGAAGCTATGAAAGGAAAGGGTCTTACTAGTCCTAATCCTGCTGTGGGTTGTATCATAGTGAAAGGTGGGAAAATTATATCCAAAGGCTACCATCGCAGTGCAGGTTCTCCACATGCAGAAGTTGAGGCTATTAATAAGGCTCCGGCTAAACCCTTAAAGGGTTCAACTCTTTATGTGACTCTTGAACCGTGCTCGACGCATGGCAGGACCCCGCCCTGTGCTGATTCTATAGTTAATGCAGGCATTAAGCGTGTGGTTTACGGAAGCAATGATCCCAATCCTGTTCATCGGGGCAAAGCAAAAAGATTATTAAAAAGAAAAGGCATTCATGTGACGGAAGGTATTTTACAGGAGAGTTGTGAAAAATTAATCAGGCCTTTCAGTAAATATATTAGTACCGGGTTGCCCTGGGTAGTGGCAAAGGCCGGGATGAGTATTGATGGCCGCCTTACTAGGCCAGCTAAAGAGGATCAATGGCTGACGAATAAAGATTCTATTGCAGACGCACAAAAGATCCGGGCAGAGGTTGATGCAATTATAGTCGGTGCCGGAACAGTTCGTGCAGATGATCCTAAACTAACTATTCGTGAACCTAAAATTCTCAAACGCGGCAAGGAGCAGCCTTGGAGAGTGATTCTTACTCGTAGTGGGAATTTGTCTGATAAGGCTAAAGTTTTTACTGATAGATTGAAGAACAGGACACTCTTATATGAGAGGAAGTCATTGAAAGCAGTGTTGAAGGATTTGGCCGGGAAATATGATTGTATGAATGTGATGATCGAAGGAGGCGGTAAGTTATTGGGAGAGGCTTTCAGAAAACAGCTAGTTGATGAGGTATGTTTTTATATTGCTCCTATAATTTGCGGAACTAAATGCACGCCAGTGGCGGATATTGCTTTTCCAAGCTCAGCACAATTATCCGATACGACGGTCAAGAGGTTCGGTGAGGACTTACGAGTTAGAGGATTAGTAAGAAACTAGAGACAGGCATTCATTCATCCTAAGACATCTATCATTCATTGAGATTCTTCAATTTTACGGATCGCTTCTTGAAGTAATTCATCGTCCATATTTATCAGGTTCGAGGCGTTAGGAAAATTTCCCTCTTTAACGTCTCTTATGTATTCACTAAAGGCAGCGATGCGTTCATTTTGTAATCGTTGATTTTCATCGAAAAAATTGCGGTATGCTTTGGCGTGCTTAGGTAATCTTTCGTCATAATCACCCAGTATATCGTCCGAAAACAGAAATTGTGTATCACAACCTGTTCCTGATCCTAAAGACATCAGAAGCATTGTGGTTTTTGAACTCAGATAAGTTGCCAATTGTTGTGGGATCACTTCAAATTCAGCGGCGTAGGCGCCTGCATTTTCTAGTTCTTTCATCTGCTCATAAAGTTGCTTCGCTTCTTCCACTGTTTTTCCAATGGCTCTGTAATTGGTCCATGTCACATGCCGAGGTATCATTCCTAAGTGGCCGACTACGGGAATTTTTTCATCACACATTTTTTCTATTATGCTTGTGCTTGCCGAGCAATAGACAGAACTCGCACCCATTTCGAGAGCCTTGAATGAAATTCGAATAGCTTCTTCAGCACTTGCTATGCCGTGAGGAGTTGCTACCGAAATGAAACTGATAGGGGCCGCTTCAATGATGTGAGGTAATCGTAATTGAGCTTCTGTTGAATCAAAACTACAACTTATGAGGTCAACTCCGGCCCCTTCAGCAGCAGCAGCTTCTTCGGGTGATTTTACGTGGATGTGGGTCAGGCATCGGATCCCCTTTAGTTTTTGAAGGTCATGAACTGTGTATTTTTTTCTAGGTCTTAGCATAGTCTCATTAATGAAATATTAGAGTGCAATGAAATTGGCAACAGATAAACGATCATTAGTGGCTCTTTATTCTTTCCGATAATGCATGCTTACCCATTTTCCTTTCCGGTAGATTATTGGATCAATTAAGGAGGTTTTTTGGGCACTTTCAATCACACTGTTTTCGTGTTCCCTTAAAATACCAGATAATATCAAGTTTCCTTCAGGCGCTAATGCATTGAATATCTTGGAAAGGTTTGCGTTAAGGACATTGGCAAAAATATTAGCAGTGATGATGTCCCAGCATTTTTTTTTCTTTGGTTCCCATTCGAAGAGATCGGCTTCATAAATTAATATGCCGGGCATTTGATTCTTAGAGATATTACGTTTTGCGATACTGATGGCGGTCGAATCAAAATCAAAACATTCGACCATTTTTGAGCCGAGCATTTTTGCAGCGATGGCCAATATGCCTGTACCTGTCCCGATGTCACACAATGACCAGTCCTCATTACTTTTGTTATATTCTTTGGCAAGGTCCACGAGCAGTCGGAGGCAAGTCGAAGTTGTTTCATGGTCCCCGGTCCCGAACGCGAGAGCAGCCGGTATTGAAATCACATCACGACCTTCAAAGCGGTCATAGATTTTTTTAATTTCTTTTGGTTCATCTGTGTCAGTGATAATGAGCCGGTCTCGGATCTTGATTGGAGGTCGATCAGAGGAAGCGTTCATTTTGGCCCAGTCCTTTATTTTCAATTCTGATACATGCCCACCAAATTCATTTAAAATTTTTTGAGCATCATTTTTATCATCGCAATAAACTTCGATACGGAACCTTTTTTTTCCGGACAGTTCAGTGATCACGGCATTAGTTTGAGCCAGGCCTAAGAATTGATCCTCCAGTATCGACTGCTTGCTAACGGGACTCACCTTTGACCAAACAAACATCCTTTTCAGTTTACTAAGTTAACATAAAAAAGGCCCTACATGAGGGCTATTTTTTATGGAAAATGGAGCGGGTGATGAGATTCGAACTCACGACTTCAACCTTGGCAAGGTTGCGCTCTACCCCTGAGCTACACCCGCTTTTCCATGTGCGGGTATGGAGTTTAGCCGGACCGGGTCCGTCTTCAAGATTTTTTTGGATTTCAAATGACTATGAATTATTCAAATTAATAATGATTCTAGTCAAAATCATGCAAATTTGGATGATGGATGACCCTTTAGATAATTAAAATACTATGCAAATTTTCTGGGTTCGCGATGAACTAAAGCTTGAGCACCCGAGTGATTGGTTATTTTCATTTCCTTATGGTTCCAAATAAGTTTCTGACCGTGGAAACGATTTGCAATATTCCCAAGTAGGGTCGTTTCGGTGAGAGGAACTGCAAACCCGAAGTTAGAGGTGGTTTTGTCTTTTCCGAGGCAAGCGTCAACAAATGAATGGTAATGGCTGCGACCCTTGAGCTTGGGCCTAGTCAGTCCCTTGTTTTTTGAATAAGGAACTAATTGAGGTCCTCCAACGTGAGGCAATAAGAGATTACCGGTCTCCCCGATGAAGAGGCTTCCGCCACCAGGAAGTTGTCGTTCATCCTTTTCAAATCCTGCCAATTTTCTTGGGGGTTTCTTTCCACCGTCGTACCACCGAACGGCGATCCTGTCTCCGGTAGTCCATTTAGTGCCCGGGAAGTCATAGTCGTAAGTTGCCCATGCCGGCCAATTCTCGGTGTTCCATTTTTCGTTTTGAGCCCAATCATCAGGTACTCCAGTCGCAACAACGCTTCCGGGCGCCGTGAGTTCAAGGGCCTTGAATGGTGAATCCATGATATGACACATAAAATCACCTATTGGTCCGGTCCCAAAGTCCTGCCAGCCGCGCCAGTTAAAGGGATGATAGATTCCGTTTTTATATGGTCGTTCTGCAGCTACTCCGAGCCACTTATCCCAGTCCAGAGTTTTCGGGATCGGGTCAGCACCTGAGGGTCTGCCCTGACGAGGAAAAGATGCCCCAGACCATGCGTGAACTTCTTTTATCTTACCGATGACTCCACTCTGTATTAGCATCACTGCTGAACGGTATTCAATGCTGGATTGGATCTGATTACCCATTTGGGTGACAACCCCTGCCTCCTTGGCAGCTTGCCCCATGGCCCGTGCTTCGGAAATTTCGTGAGCTAGTGGCTTTTCACAATAGACATGCTTTCCACGCTCCATTGCAGCGATGGCAACGCTCGCATGCATATGATCAGGTATCGCCACTTGCAATGAATCAATTTTATCACCTTCATTTGTAAGTAGTTCACGCCAGTCCTGATACTTGCGCGCGTTCGGAAATTTTGCGGCGGCCTTAGACATTCGCGCAGTGTCGACATCACAGATAGCAGTAACATTGACATTGGGATGAGATGAAATGTTACTAAGATCGCCCCATCCCTGCCCATCACAACCTACGACAGCGTGACTCAATTTTGAGTTTGGAGATGCAGAAGAGAGTAAATTTGGAAGCACTACTGGAGCAGTGGCCACGAGTGATGATCTTTTGAGAAAGCGTCTGCGTGATGTTTGAATAGAAGACATAACTAGATAATGTTATTAACAGACCTGATCTGCGAGAAAAATCGATCCCAAATGAATATAGCTACGAGTTGAAGTTATTCCTTTAAAAGCTATTATTTTTTTGAAACTTCATGTCCGATAAATTAGCTGAAATCGTATCTCACAAGAGGCAAGAGATTGAGCCCTTAATCCAAAGAGCTGAAAAACTCCGATATGCGGCATTGGAAAGGAATGAATTCAAGTCATTAGCTTCCGCAATAAATGTGGTTTCTGATAGTCTCGGGCTCATTGCCGAGGTCAAGAAGGCGTCGCCTTCTGCTGGTATAATTGCTGAGGATTTTGATCCCGTCAATCAGGCCAAGAAATATGCTGATGCTGGTGCCAGTGCTATTTCTGTTCTCACTGATGAAAAGTATTTCAAAGGCAAGCTGGAATATCTGACCCAGATACAACAGGCCGTTGACATTCCAGTTTTAAGAAAAGATTTCATAATCCATGAATCACAGATCTATGAGGCTTCAGTTGCTGGAGCTGATGCTATCCTTCTAATAGTCGCTGCTCTGAGTCAGGATGACCTCCAGAGGCTCTTTGATTGCGCTAATACCTATCAGTTGGAAGTCCTAATGGAGGTCCATGATTTGGCTGAACTTGAGAGGGCACTGGGGACTGATGTGAAAATTATTGGTGTGAATAATCGTAATCTGAAAACATTTGAAGTTGATCTAAAAAATACTGAATCAATCAGTGAGGAAGTTCCTGAAGATATTCTTTTTGTGAGTGAGAGTGGGATCAAAACGCCTCAGGATGCTTCTCTCGTTGCTAGCTGGGGAGCCGATGCGGTTCTGGTCGGTGAGACCCTGATGAGGGCTGATGATGTTGGTTCCA
>JABSSR010000400.1 GCA_013213965.1 Verrucomicrobiales bacterium
ACGCCTTCATTTTTTCGCAGGCATCTTCCGGGCTAATGGATGATTTCTCTTTCCAGCCTTTGCCTTTCCAATGCTCAAAAGAATGGGCCCTCTTCGCTGGCTCATCTTCATTGATAGAGAGTCTCTGCCTGGTGTATCTGATGAATTCCCTCCTCCATGAACGCTGCGAACCCGGTTTAAATACCCAGTAATTCTCCGCATCTCTGAGCTCCTCAATGATTGACCCGATAGATTCTTGAGACGCCTCCTTCACCTTGCCGTCAATTTCAAGGGTGCACCTCTGGCCAGTGAGCGTTGTTTGCCTTTTGGATGGAACTTTAACTGCTTCTTGAGTCCTTTTTTCAGGTTCCGGTTCCAACTTCACCTCAGCTTCGATCGCAGTTTCATGCGGTTCAGGGACAGGCCCTTTCTCTACCCCAGTCACTACCACGTCCTCAGAAACACCTCCTGACACATCCTTGGTCCCTGCCCCGGTAAAGACTGCTCGCTGATACAAGGAATCAAATTCCACAAAACTCACTCCTGACTCAAAGACCTCACCGGCAGAGAGAGCCTCCACCATTTTATCCTCAGCGGGCCGAAAGAGGACAGTAACATCAATCTCTTCTCCTTCAGGCCTGCAAGTGACAGTGTAGCCGCTATTATAGGAAGAATCATGTCTCAAGCTGAATGTCCTGGTCGATGAGACAAATGAGAATTGGGTAGAATATTGATTCCCAACGAACCTCTGAAGTGCCTCGGCTCCAGCCGAGCCCAGCAACCGATCCTCTTTGATCTTTTTCAGTGCCTGAATTAATTCCTTCATCGAAATTAATATTAATCAAATCCGATCAGTTCAAGCAACTACCTAATCAATCAACCTTCGGCAAATCCGGCAGCTCAACAAAATGTCCTTTAGCTTTGACTACCTGTAAAGGAGTGATCAAGTCGAGGCCCTGCCGGGGCGTGGCATCGCTTTCAAATCCCGCAAAATAAAGCAAGGTCACTACTACTGTCGAACAAATGTACTCGTCCCCGAAATCGCTTATTTGCTCAGGTTTGAGATTTTCATTCCACAGTGAAAACATACCCGAATAATCATAACCAAAGAAATGACCTGCTTTTTGCTGGCAACGGATCACACCTTCCCGGATACGGGCCTCATCAACGCGGTCCCACTTGTCTAGCCTCCAAGAATCCCAGTTATGCGTACGCAATGAATCAATGTCCTCATCAAGGTTCGCTCCTTTCTGGCCCTGACTCGTGAACAGTGCCTTCCTCCCGGGAACCTCCGGATCGTCAACCACGATCGCAAGGTGACCATATTTAAATAAACGGTACCCGATCACGGTCGCTTTTCCCTCAGCGAAGAGTTCTCGTCGCGCGCTCCACTTTTCCTTACGATAACCGATAACGTCACCGATCCTAATATCATTGACAATCTTGGACCATTCCTCATCAGATATTTCCGTGTGCTTGGGAAAAGATCCAAACAGAGCAAAGGCCATGACCGCAATGAAGGTCCCTAGACTCACCCAAAATGTTCTCGACCATGGGCGTCGACGGGACGTCGTTTTCTTTCTTGCCCACAGAACCCACGCCGATATGACCGCAATCGCTAACGAACTTAAGGTAAGAATATCGATAAGAAAAAGAGACTTCTCCCCGTCAAAAGACTTCACTTGGGAAAATGCTCCGACCTCTTCAGGATCAGCCTTGGACGATGGTCCATTCTCATTGACCTCCTCGATCCAGGAAAGGACAGCCCATCCGTCCATGTCGCGGAGCCAAATAAGATGAATTACCTCATAACCAAGAATAATGGCAACGAGAACAACCAGTAATCTAATGATGAATTTCACAGTGAAATTTTACCTCCTACCATTTGTCAACTTCGCTCAATACAGAGGAAAAGGCGATTACAATCTAATTTAGCTTTTATAATCGACACTTTTTCCGGAAAACCCATATTATCGCTTAAATTAATAACTCCATGAGAAATAAATTACTGATCACTTTGAGCGCACTAGTGATGCTCCAATACAATTCACCAGCACAGATAGGGCCTGACGGGACCGGAATCGTGAATGGATACTCGATAGGGCCGGACGTGAACCTCAAAGCTTCGAGCCCTCAGTTCTTAGCTGCCGGGTATTACCATACATTAGCGATCAGACAGGACGGGTCGATCGTTGC
>JABSSR010000401.1 GCA_013213965.1 Verrucomicrobiales bacterium
CAGATGAATATCCTGCTGAGTTACCATCAAAAACTAATTGATCATTGCCACCAATTGCATTGCAATAAATAACCGGAATCCCAATGCGACGAGCTAGAAATGAAAGCATCGAATGCCGTTCTTTTGGTTTTTCAGAATGAAATGGCGATGCACTAAGATTAAGGAGCACGTCTATGCCTTTGTCCGCTAAAGAACCGGCCGGATCCTTTACGTATAAATTTGATGGCAAAAAATCTTCACTCCAAATATCTTCACAAATTGTCACTCCAACACTTAACCCTGACAGCATTAAAGGCTTAACTTCTTTGGAAGGTTGGAAATATCGCGCCTCATCAAAGACATCATATGTAGGCAAAAGGCATTTGATAATCTTATCTATTTTTTCCCCATCTTGAAGCACTGCAACTGCATTTTCAAAAGGTTTGCCAGCATCCTCTGTGTTAAAATCAACGTATCCAACCATTAAAGGCACAGGCCCAACCCTTGCCATAATGTTATCTAAAGCCTCTAAGTTCTTTGGAACAAAAGTCGATTTAAAGACCAAATCTCTTGGAGGATAGCCAGTTAACGACAGTTCAGGAGTTATGACAATATCCGCACCTTTACTGACTAATTCATTATACGCTAAAACAATAGACTCAGCATTACCTGATAGATCGCCGACAATACTATTTAATTGAGCTATTCCAATCTTCATCGTTACCAGTATCCATATTCTCCAGTAAACATAACATAGCAACCAAGTAGAAGATTTGCCACCGAATGCATAAAAATACATGCTGCCAGACTTTTGGTGTGCACAGCAACCCAATACGCGATGCTACCATAAATGAAAGCACCAAAATAATCAGCGGGAGAATGGACAACCATAAAAAGAAAAGTAATCAGACAATAAGTTTTATATGAAAATTTTCCAAATGGCTGTTGCCAGTAATCACCATCCTTATCAAGAAAGTATCGCATAAGAAACCCTCTCCAAAACACTTCTTCTATGATGGCAACTACTATTACCATACGCAAAAAACGGAGCGTAACTAAAAGCCAATAAGTAGAAGTGTCAGGACTAACTAATTGACCAGGGTTAAAACCTCCTTCTCGAGCAGTAAATCCAAAGAATTTCCACCAACCCTCATCCATATTCATTTTATTAAATAAATATCCTGGCAATATCCACGCCAGTATTCCAATCACTCCCATAAGGGCCGCAACAATCATTCCACGAAAAGGAGTGAAGTCATAACTTCTCCAGTACTGCTTTATAAGAAGCAAACAAACAATCACCTGCAAAGGATAAATCCATTGCTCTGGTGCATGACGGTACCAGGGGAACATCTCATCATTCTCAACAACAAACCCTAGCAGTTCCAATAAAGGAACTAAGGCCATTAGCCCTAAAAAGGTTACTATCGGTAAAACATGAGCCAACGTTTTTCTTGCTCCATCCTCTTCACTTAACTGGTCCTGACCCAGAACATTCATCTTTTAATATCTACAAGAAATTTCCGGAATCCATCTAAAGCGGATCTAATTAATTTTACATCAGTAGCATAGCAACAACGCAAAAAACCTTCACCACTCGAACCAAACGCATCTCCCGGAACCGCAGCAACGTTCTGACTCTCTAGCAATGCAGATGCAAATTCTTTACTGGTAAGGCCTGTCCCTCTAATGTCAGGAAATGCATAAAAAGCTCCACCTGGCACATTACATGGCAACCCCATATCATTAAATTCTCCCACAATCAAATCTCTACGCTTTTTATAATCTTGTCGCATTTTCTCTACTGCCTTTGCTCCATTCTTTAAAGCTTCAATAGCAGCCACCTGACTTGTTATCGGTGCACATAGCATTGAATATTGATGGATCTTCATCATCGCCTCAGTGATCTCAGGGGGAGCACAAGAATAGCCGAGACGAAAACCAGTCATTGCAAAGGCCTTAGAAAATCCATGCAAAAGAATCGTGCGTTCCTTCATCCCGGAAAGAGAAGCGATGGAAACATGTTTGTATTCTTCTTCATAAACTAATTCACTATAGATCTCATCAGTGATAACTATCAGATCATTTGCAATACAGATATCAGCAATCTTCTGAAGCTCTTCCTTTTCCATAACTGCCCCAGTCGGATTAGTCGGGAAATTTAATATCAATATTCTCGTATTAGGAGTCACCAGATTTTCAATCTCTTCTGCCTTCACTGAAAATTCATCCTCAACAGTTGCGGATACAGGAACAGGAACTCCGTAAGCTAATCGAATACTAGGATCATATGAAACGTAGCAGGGTTCGTGATATAGCACTTCGTCTCCTGGATTAAGCAAAGCCCTACACGCCAAGTCAAGAGCTTCAGAAACTCCCACTGTGACCAAGACTTCAGAACCAGAGTCGTAATCGACTCCAAAACACTGAGAAACATAATCGCTTATGGATACCCGTAATTTTTCTAACCCTAAGTTTGAAGTATAGCTCGTTTCACCCTTTTCAAGTGAATAGATAGCAGCTTCTCTAATATGCCAGGGAGTTGAAAAATCAGGCTCCCCTACTCCAAGCGATATTACATCATCTCTGCCAAGCACAAGCTCAAAGAAATCACGAATCCCTGATCTGGGAATGTTCTTTACTTGTTTAGACAGCTTGTTGCTTAGCGACATTTGTTTACCCGGTATGAATATAGTCAGACACACTCAAGGACTCACCGGCAATCTTTGCCCCGAATGATCAACGCTGGCCAAGAAGCCGTTTGACTTATAGGTTTTAAGCTGAAAATGCGTCGCTGTAGAAATTACACCCTCAAGAGTACTCAATTTTTCAGCAACAAAACTCGCTACTTCATTTAAAGAACTCCCACTTATAACCACTGAGAGGTCATACCCGCCACTCATAAGCATACAACTTTCGACCTCATCAAACTTTGCAATTCTAGTTGCAAGCCTATCAAAGCCTCCTCCCCTTTCCGGGGTGAGCTTCACCTCAATAAAAGCAGAAACGCCGCCTCCATCATTGACCTTATCGGAATCGACTACTGCTGCATACCCTAATATGGCCCCAGACTCTTCCAATTCCGCAATCTTTGATTCGATCTCTTCCTCTGATAAATTTATTAGATCCGACAAATCAGTAATGCTATATCGTGCGTTTTCCTGTAACAGTTGGATCAGTTGGTCCATAAAATTTGTGGTTGGTATTTGAATTGAGCAGAAAATACGCGTCAGCGCACGTTATTCTTTCGACATTGATAAAAGTTCGACCCTGTCACGGATTTGTCTACCTCTTCGATTCCATCCTTCAAATTTTTCCCATCCTCTCAAAAGCAGGGAACGCGCTGCTCCGAAACGATCCGAAGCACCAAGCACAACAACAACGAGACGCCGTGGCGTTACTTGTTTATTCCCATCAGCAAGCTCACTAACGATTGGTTGTTTTGCGGCAGTAACAACAAGACAAGGACCAGCCTTGGATGTTAACCCAGTCTTAACTCCATCAATCCCATCAATGTTTAAAATCTTGTTTGTATTCTTAACAATAAAATCTTGCCTGCTCCCGATAGAAACAATTGACACTTTTCTTTCTGTCTGCGAACAAATAAAAGAAAACGCCGCCTTTCCCATTGCATAAATTGTTAAACGCGCAACATCACTTGCGGATGAATAGGGAATCTTTCCCTGATGATCCATCCCATGAGGATTGACGAACTTTGTATACCTCGAACCATGATCATTAGCCAATGCGTTCATATGCTTAACAAATTCCTTAACGAAGTCTCCGTTCTTACCGCTACGAACAAGCAAATCTTTTCCAACATGATAGGCCAGCGCCTCAGCCGTCCAATTATTCGATCCTAATACTGAACAATATAGAGCATCACGAATACTAATCTGATCGCCTAGTCTAAGCTTCAATTGATTGGGCCCTCCAATAGCTGAAGCGCTTTGAGGAATAATTATGTTCTGTCCAAGATCAGTGCCTGTGGCCTTTGCCCAGTCTAAAACCACGATCGCGGTTGCAATCTTTGTCAAACTAGCCACTTGGCGTTTTTTGTTTATCTCGCGAGCCGATAGGATCTTCTTCGAATGCAAATCAACAACAATATAAGAATCCACATCATATTTCTGGTTCCCTAGGGCCCTATCCGCTACGCCTGATCCTATAAAAACATATAGAACGGCCAACGTTAAAACATAATAAATTTTGAAAAGAATACGCATTATTAAAATTTTAGTAAACTTAACTATCGTAAGCCTCAGTGCAACAATTGGTTCCAGACAATATCCACATGAAAACAGCAATAATACGAAAATAATCAATAAGCTACTCAACGAATGAAAATTACAGGCCTTCAATGTCCTCTGAAAAAATTTAGACTCTCTAGATATTTTAAAAGATCTTGCTGCAATACACTCCCCGACTATGTTCTGTTGCAGAAAGCTAAATCACCAGGATCCTCACAATGAACTCCATTGTAAAAATATCAATACCATCAGTATATATCCAAAGGGGTAAACTGACATGCATCCACGTGAATAACATTACGAGTCGTAACAGCTTTCATAATAATAAACGGCAGAAATTAACAAATACGTTAAGGAAAATTAGCTGTGATCTCGAAAAGACAGCAAAATTAATTGCTTCAATCATAAACATTCCACGCGTCCTGCCACACAAACCAAAACACTCAATCCACAACAAAAAACCATGGCAGAATCAAGAAAATCTGGCCACCGCAACAATCGCAATCGCTCAGGACCGAATCCTCGTAGGAACCGGCGTTATATAAAACAAAAAGTCCCAAGAAAACCTAAAAAGAAATCTCTAATTAAAAGATTTTTAGATCTGATCGGATTAGGAGGAAATAAAAATAACAAAAAGCAAAGAACTCAAAATAGAAACAAAGGCAAAAAGAGAATTCCACCAAATAAAAAACAACCTCGCACCTCCCAACCGCCAGAGAAAATACCTGTCACGTCAGAAAGATTATATGTCGGTAATATTTCATACAAAACAAACGATGAAAACCTTATGGAATTATTTGAAAAGTTTGGCGACATCAGAAGTGCTGAAGTTGTCAGACATCGTGGCAGTGCTCGGTCTAAGGG
>JABSSR010000402.1 GCA_013213965.1 Verrucomicrobiales bacterium
AAATTGGATCTAAAATAAATTCAGTTTAACCGCTCAAAAAAAATGAGTCAAAAAATGGCATTTCTAACAGTCTGGCAGATCATTGCAGTGCTAGTAACTTCCCTAGGGTTCGCAGCTACTCCGATGCCTCGGGAGATGCCGGATCCTATAAAGAAAATTGTTGATTTTGCTTCTGATATCAAACCGATCCTAGAGAAGAACTGCACCAAGTGTCATGCTAATGGGAAAAGGAAGGGAGGGTTCAGTATCGATCATGTGCATTCTGTCGAGGCAGGTGGAGATAGTGGTCCGGCAATCATTAAGGGTAAGGGTTCAGCTAGTTTGCTAGTTAATTTGTTACTTAGCAATGATCCAGATGAGTTAATGCCGGCTAAGGGTGATCGTTTACTTCTTACTGAGGTTGCACTTTTGCGAGCATGGATAGATCAGGGATTGCAATGGGAGAAGGGGTTCACTTTTGCAAAGTCCCGAAATGCTCCTGTGGCGCCACGTAAGGTTGAGCTTCCTCAAGGATCTGAGTCGAATCCAATTGATCGACTCTTGTCTCCATATTACAAGAAAAATAATTTAGATTCGAAGCTCTCTGTAAGTGATGGAGTATATGCACGACGTGCTTTTCTTGATACTATTGGATTGCTTCCAAGTTCGGGTGAGGTTGAAAAATTCAGTGTTGATAAAGGTGAGGAAAAGCGTGCTCGTCTCGTTTCTGAATTACTGAAAGATAATGAAAGTTATGCGGAGCACTGGATCACTTTTTGGAATGATTGCTTTCGTAATAGTTACACGCGCCAGTATCATGGAGGAGGAGGTAAAAAGATCACTGATTGGTTGAAGAAATCTCTGATCGAAAATAAACCTTATGATCAGTTCGTTCGTGAACTGATTGATCCGGTGAATGGTTCTGATGGCTTTATCAAAGGTATTGTATGGCGCGGAACGGTGAACGCTTCACAGGTCGCGGAGATGCAGGCAGCTCAGAACGTTGCTCAGGTATTTCTTGGATTGAATATTAAATGTGCTTCTTGTCATGATTCATTTATCAATGACTGGACACTCAAGCAGACCTATGCGCTGGCTTCGATCTTTTCTGACGGCCCCATGGATATTCATCGTTGTAATAAGCCGACAGGCGAAAAGGCTTCTCCGGCATTTCTTTATCCGGAACTTGGCAATATTGATCCCAAAGCTTCCCGCTCTGAGCGAGTGAAGCAGTTATCAGGGATCATAACTTCACCAAAGAATGGGAGACTTGCGCGTACTGCAGTGAATCGGTTATGGGCGATATTTCTCGGCCGCGGACTAGTTGAGCCGGTCGATGAAATGGATAACCCGAGTTGGAACCAGGACCTGCTCGATTGGCTCGCTGTTGATTTTGTTGAGCATGGTTATGACCTAAAGCATACGATAAATTTGATCCTTACTTCTAATGCTTACCAGCGGCCGTCAGTGGCTCTTGATGAGGATGCAACAGAATACATTTTCGAAGGTCCTGTCGTGCGGCGTATGTCGGCTGAGCAATTTCTTGATGGTCTTGACCAGGTCATTCTCGCGGCGAGTGCTGATGCAAAGGATCGGGACACTGGACGCAAGAGGGCAGGCATGAGGAATCTTGATAGACTCATGCGAACTCTTGGACGACCTAAGCGTGATGTTGTGGTCACTCGGCGCGAATCGACCGCGACTACTGCCCAGTTAATAGAATTATCTAATGGTAAGCCTCTTGCCGATTTAATGATGCGTGGCGGGCAGGCATGGGTGAAGTTGGAAAAAGAGCCTGAACTGATCGTTGGCTCTATTTTTTCCAGTGCCTTGGGCCGTCTTCCGTCTGAATTAGAAACAAAATCTGCTCAGAAAATCATAGGGGATCCGGTTAACGCTAAAGGCGTCGAGGACCTTCTCTGGATGCTTGCAATGCATCCAGAGTTCCAGTTAATTCACTAAAAATAAGAAAGCTATAAATGAATACTAATATTGATCGACGTGATTTTATTTCGACAGCTTCGACTGCAACACTTGGTGCGCTAGCCGCTGGTTATCCGTCCAAGTCTGCGGCTGCTAAAATAAAGGAACCGCCGCTTAATTCCACCGCCGATACAGTGATAGTTCTCTGGATGGGAGGGGGGATGGCCAGTACCGACACCTTTGATCCGAAACGTTATGTTCCGTATGAGAAGGGCCTTGATCCGAAGCGGGTACTGTCTACTTTTCCTGCCGTCGATACTG
>JABSSR010000403.1 GCA_013213965.1 Verrucomicrobiales bacterium
CGTTTTGGATCTGGGAGAGAAAAACACAATTGACCTTCCGTTATTTTCTGATCCTGAATCTCAAGATTTCAAACTGCATCCCGCATCGCCTGCAAGAGGTGCTGGAAAGTTCGGTCAGGACCTTGGAGCGTTGGTTTCTTCCGGAATATTTATATCTGGTGAACCATCTCCAATCACGACTGATAATGATGCAGTTTTGACGGTCGGAGGTCCTGGGTACTTTGCTTATCGCTGGAGATTTGAAGGTGCTGAATGGAGTGAAGTGATTGCTATAGGTGAAGGATTCAACCCACCAAACGCCACTATTCGTAGTGCGCAAATACGCTTAAAAGATCTTCAGGAGGGCATTTATGTGGTTGAGGTTTTGGGTCAAGATTTCGCAGGAAATTGGCAGCAAGTCCCCACTCAATCAGATCGATGGGAAATTGTTGAATCCTATCCTGGCAGGCTCATTTTGAATGAGGTTTTAATATCAAATAAAGGTGTTTATGTATCTGATGGGGCCAATCCTTCATATATTGAGCTATATAATTCAAGCCCTAATGCAATCAGTTTGGATGGCTGTTATGTCAGTTCATCTATGGCTGCAGACTCAAGGATACTGGTTGATGGTGTAACTGAAATTGCAGCGTGGGGATATTTGATCATAGAGATTAATCCTTCTGAGAGTTCTATAGAAATTAATGACCAAGGAGGTACTTTATATTTATCTGATTCAGAGAAGATATTAGATTCAATTAATTATGGATACCAGGCAGCAAATTTCTCTATTGGTAGATATGGTAGAGATTCCGTATGGGAGTTAAATGTTCCCACTCCCGGGGCAGTGAACAGAGTAGCGGCACCTGCAGATTCATCTGGTCTCAGAATAAGCGAATGGCTTGCAAATCCAGGCCAATTAAATGAAGGCGAATTCATCGAATTAGTAAACAGTTCACCGTTCCCTGTTCAACTAACTGGAGTGAGTCTTTCTGATTCTAGTGCATTTGAAAAGAACTCAATGGTGTTACCTGAGCTCAGCTTTATTGGTCCTAATCAGTATGTAACTATTGAGCCTGAGGGGTTTAAACTTTCGACGGACATCGATCAAATAGTGCTCATCAACAACGATGGTGTGTTGCTGGATACTGTTATTTATGGGCCACAGATAGAAGGTTTATCAGAAGGGAAGACGGGAGAAAGTGGATCCTATCAGAAATTCATACTGCCTACGCCTGGAGTTGCTCAGCCCGTTGAAGGCTCAGATGGGTATGCTGAATATGAGAGGCTTTTGGTAATTTATAATTCCCTAAGAATAACTGAAATTATGTATAACCCTCTGGGTGGGTCTGAGTACGAGTACATTGAATTACAGAACATTGGTGACGAAACTGTAAATCTAAAAGGTCTTAAGTTTGTAGAAGGTATTAAGTATATATTTGATGAAATATTGCTGGCACCTAAAGAGTCGATAATCCTCACATCTGATTTGAATGCTTTTACCTCTAGGTACGGTGAGATGGATTTTTTAATTGATCAGTATGCTGGAAGATTAAGTAACGGTGGGGAGGAACTGGCTCTTCAATTTCCAGAGCCTTATCCATTTAAAATATGTAAATTCTCATTTAATGATGGATGGTATAGTCAGACTGATGGTAAAGGCTATCCATTAGAGTTGATTGATTTATCTACCGATCTGGCTAGCTATAATGATAGAGAGTCGTGGGGAGTGGGTAGTTATCTTGGTAGTCCGCACGGTATACTTTTGGAGGAAAGCTACAAAATGTGGTCGGATGCGAAAAAGACGGGGTCTCCAAATGAAGATGATGATGGAGATAGTCTAATTAACGCATTGGAATATGTCCTTGGAGGAAATCCTCACGAATTTGACCGGATAGGCTCACCGCGATATGTATTTGAGATCAATGCAATGGAGTGGGAAGTCAGCACGCGTTTAGCGGCTACCGATTACAGACTGATATTTGAGTTTTCTGATGACTTGAAGCAATGGAATGAATTACCTTCTGGTCAAATCGTGGTAGAATCCTTGTCGAGGAAGAATGTGATTTATCTACCAGTAAGCTCAGGAAAG
>JABSSR010000404.1 GCA_013213965.1 Verrucomicrobiales bacterium
CATTTTAGGATCTTCTCTTTTTGCTCGGTTGAGAGTTTTTTTTCCCCTTTGGGCATTCTATCAGTGGAAATATTTTTCCATAATAGACTTTGGTCAGGCTTTTCTGGGTGCAATGCTGGTCCTGATTTGCCCCCTTCAATCATTAATCGAACCAGACGAAGGTCGAGATCCCCTTTCCTAACATTGTCTTCTCCATGACAATGGAAGCATGCCGCTTTTAGTATGGGTCTGATTTCTTTTTCGAAATAGATAAATTCTTCCTGTGCTTTTCCCAAGCACTCAAATCTTAATGCTATTAAAAGAAACAAAAATATTAGCTGCAAAGGCAACTGCATCACACTAAGAAACACTTGGATCCCATTATTGTCGATCTCCTTTTTACTTCAGTTCCATAATCCAGCGCGTAATATCCGCAACGTCTTGGGAGTTGAGAGTATAGGAAAAGTTGCTTGGAATACTTGAATTCTTAGCTCTTTGTTAACAGCTAAGAGGATTGTCGGTTTTAACTTAAATTAATTCTTTCAGTATTTGAGATTAGGCTTTTTTTACTTGTCTGATAGAATCGAAAACCATAAATGAAATACTTAGTAATAAAGTGAGCCCAAACCAACTAATTTGAATGACCCAAAAAATTGCATCAATTAATCTCTTGAAATTTTTAATCGTGATCGTTGTCCCCATTTTACTGCTATGCGGAAATGCGGCAGCCAATGATGGTGATGCGATACTTGCTAGTTTCGAAGATGAGGAGACCTTAGATGGATGGGCGGTCAGCCCGGACTCAACTATCTCTTCATCAGTGGCACAGAGCACCATTGGGGTAACCCATGGTAGTCACAGTCTCGCGATAACTCAGGACGCTAAGGGTTGGAACCAACCTGCACGAGGATCTTGGAATATAGATACCGAAGCGTCGATTGCTCTTGAGTATGCGATGACGATTGGGCCGGAGTTTTTTTTACTGGAGTATGACGTTACCTTCCTGATCGACAAAATGCTTGCCAATCCAAATTGGTTTCAAACACACCTAGCGATCAGTAACGGAGGGTGGGTTCAGCCAGTTGAAAAACTGACAAATTGGTCCCCTGCAGATGGTGATTCGATTTTCAGAGTGTCGAAGCCATTATCAACGTGGCAGGTTCCACAGACCGGGCCCTATGTATTCAATTTTTACGTCAACTACGACGCCAACGCAATCAACGAGTCAGTGACTTTCTACATTGACAATATTCGTTTGGTGAGGACCGGTGGGATCGCTGAGACAATGTTGTTGGATTTCGAGGACGAGACGTCCCAGGGTTGGGAATTTTCTGATAACAGTGCATTTACTGAAATTGAAGTGACGACAGATCCTGAAGAAGTGATCAATGGAGGTGGAAACGCGAGCCTGAAGTTTACATTTCCTGAAGGAGGCTGGGCAAATGGTGCTGCACTTTACAACTATGATAACTCGGCAATTGATGCGGGGCTAACGCTACGGATGGACTTCAAAGTAATTGATTCCGGAATCAATCAGGTCTTCATGGTGTTGCAGGAACCGGATTCTGGTGGCTGGCATCAAAGGGATCAGTGGTTCGGGGGAAACCCATTAGAGGGGACCTTAGAGGTTGACTATAAACGTACCGGTATTGAGCCGATAAATTTGTTTATTGGACGCGCTACTCAGGTTCCACTTGACCCTCCGGGAGACGTTTTTGTTATAGTTGATAACATTAGGGTCCTACAGATATTGCCGTATGACGCTCCGGCAGTGATCCCATTTGAAATCATAGAGATCAATTATACCAATGATCAGATGTTTAACTTTACTTGGAATTCACTCGAGGGTGCGTTCTATGCTGTGGATTATTCAACGGATCTTAAGAATTGGGAAGAAGTAGATGACAGCATTTTATCGGAAGGGAAACGGACTACCTTTACTAATTCAACTGACAATGCCAATTTTCTCTACTACCGAGTAAGGCAATTACCGGGATTGCCTTAAAGGACCTTTCCGTAGTTATTAATTATTAGGCTAAAATGAAACCCGAGCATGTACCGGTATTGAGCCGATAAATACTGAATTTTATTGATTATACTTAGCGTAATTGAGTCCTTCTCTTTTACTTCAGTTGCATAATCCACCGCGTAATATCCGCAACGTCTTGGGGGCTGAGAGTATAGCAAAAGTTGCTTGGCATACTTGAATTCTTAGCATCATTTCTCGCCTGTATATCTTTTGCGTTCACAGATATTTGCTGACCTGTTAGGAGATAAATTTCAACAGATTGTTCTGTTTCTTCCTGGATCATACCAAACAGTTTGCGGCCGTCATTCATTTCTAGACTCGTTTGCTGAAATCCTTCAACAATGTATTCGTCTGGTACCAAGATAGAGCGAATTACATAGTCCTCATCGTGCCTTTTATTGATTTCGTTCAGGTCAGGTCCAATCGGGACACCTTTTCCTTTTACCTGATGACAGGCGAAGCAGGTGCCTCGCCCGAAGAAAATTTCTTCTCCATGCTTGGGGTTAGCTTTGGCCATTGCATTGGTGGCTGCAGTGATATTGGTCTTCCGGAGGCCGGTCTTGGTGAGGAAGACCTGATACATGGATTCGCCATCGGAGCCAGCCAGTTTATTGCCGCCGAGCACCACTTCACCGGCCTGTACCGTGCAACGATAGACGGGAAAGGATTCGCCGTTGCTCATGCGTACTGTCATAGCGGTTTGCTCCATGCCTGTCACGAGATCCTTCGATGGAGTGGTACGGCCGTCATAGGCAAGGTAGAGAGTGGCGGGCAAATTGATCTCGAAGCGCAGAAATTCCGGCTCGGTGTTGCTCTTGTCGTCGTTGTGGGTGCGAATGTGGGTAGCACCGGCTAGGGCCTCGGGGATTTCGGTGAAGGTGTAGTTGCGATCCACATAGACGAGAGTGCCCCGCTGCAGGCCGTCAAGTTGCGCGCGGTAGGAATGTGCCGAGCCCCCGACGTGGATGCTGCGCACAAAGAGCCGATCCCGCCATTCCGAGTCGCTGATCTTATGCAGTGTCAGTGTTTCGATTCCGGATTCCCGGCGCCCTTCCTTAAACACGGCTGCCTTGAGCGTGGCAGTCTCAGAGAGCGTGAGTTCTCCCTTCACCTTGGCGGACTTTGCCGTGGGCTCGGATCCGTCGAGGGTGTAGCGGGTGTCTCCGGGCGTTGCCGCGGCAAACCGTATCCGGGTGGATTTACGGAAATGCGCCTCGCTCGCGGAGACAGTCAGGCCTTTTAATGGATTACCGCCATCAGCCACTGTACCACCTAGAAATTCACCCGCTCGTTGTTGCAAATCGCGATCGCCTTCTTCCATCAGACCGAGTGCGGCCATCCGGCGGATGCCGAGGAGCCCGTTTTCCAGCAATTCGCGGCGCTTACCTTCGGGTAGTTGGCGACGCATCACCTGCCAGTTAGTGTAATAAGCAACCCTGTCGGTTTCGTAAGCAACTGCATCAAGGATCGCCACGCTATTTTTTCCCCAGCCGATACG
>JABSSR010000405.1 GCA_013213965.1 Verrucomicrobiales bacterium
AAATGAAGGTCCAGTTTCCAGTTTTTATATCGAAAAAACTGAGGATCTAACCAAGGTGCCTAATATGGTCACTGCTGTTCTTGCTGATTACAGGGGATACGACACTATGTTTGAGACGGTAGTTATCTTTATTGCGGGGATAGGAATTATTGCAGTGCTGAGAAATTTTGACGAGCCCCATTCTTCTTCTGTTCAGCGTGAGAATAACGATGAAGGGGGGGGGCTTTTGGCCCGTTTCACCTGTAGCCTCATATTACCATTCATTCAGATATTCTCACTCTATGTTGTTGCTCATGGGCACCATAGTCCGGGTGGAGGTTTTCAAGGCGGTGTGATGCTTGGTGCAAGCTACATTCTTTTGGCTCTTGCCTTTGGCCTCTCCAAAGCTAAAGAGCGTTTCAGTGAGCGAAGAACAATGATCTTTGCAGCGGTTGGTATTTTTATTTATGTGGGCTGGGGAGTTCTTTGCCTCTTATTCGGGGAGGAATTTTTAGATTATTCAGCACTGAATTCTATCTTGCCAGGTGACGCGAAGATGGCAAGGTCCTACAGTATGCTCGTGGTTGAGATTGGGGTCGCGTTCACTGTTACGGCGATCATGTTTTCAATGTACTCAAACCTTTCAACTAGAGGACGTCTTAGTAAAGGGCTCTAAATTATGGATCCGATCATTGCAACATTCATAGAAGATAACATCGTTCCAAAGTTTAATTATTGGATCTATGTAATTCTGATGATGATCGGTTTATATGCAATGATCACTAAAAACAATCTGATGAAGAAGCTCATTGGAATGGCCATTTTTCAGACTGCTATTATTCTTTTCTATGTTTCGATTGGGGTTAAAGATACCGCTGGTATTCCGATCATTTCTCATCATGGTTCGGAGCATCATCAAGGAGCTACCGTTCATTCGGAGTCAGGTTCTAGTTCTGAGGAAGTGAGTCCTGTAAAGGTAAAAAATAATACAATTGATAAGGACAAGTATGCTAATCCACTTCCGCATGTCCTAATGCTTACGGCCATCGTTGTTGGGGTCAGTACTTTGGGTCTGGCTCTTGCCATATCCCAAAAGATTTTCAAATCTTTTGGGACTCTTGAGGAGGATGAAATTTTGAACAAACTGAGACCGGGAAGCCATGACTGAGCATTTTCCTGTTCTCATTTTACTGGTTCCTTTGTTTGGAGCATTGATCGTTGTTCTTCTTGGTAAGGAAAGGCCAAATCAGTGCTGGATGACGAGCCTCATCTCTCTCGGTATTTCTTCTATAATTTCCTTATTCACTGTCGTTGCGGTGCTTGCTGATAAGTTTCAGACGATCCGTTATCGGATGGGAGGTTGGCCCGAATCTAACGGTTACGAGGTCGGGATCGAATTGCGTGTAGATATTCTTGCGGCTCTGGTCGTTTTTGCAGTTACCTTTGTCGGATTTGTTAATACAATTTATTCTAAGACAAGGGCCGAGACTGAAGTTCAAGGTAAGGTTTCGTTTTTCTATGCGTTAATTCAACTGCTGATTGTTGGTCTTTGTGGGATCGTGATGACCAATGATGCTTTCAATCTTTATGTGTTAATAGAAATTACCTCTTTGACTAGTTACGCCCTCATTGCCATGGGAAATAGGAGAGCGGCATTGTCCAGTTTTAATTATGTGATCATGGGGACGATCGGGGCCTCCTTTTATTTACTTGGTGTCGGATATCTCTATATAAAGACAGGCACATTGAATATTGATGATATTCGAATGGTCCTCGGGAATAATAATCTATGGGAGCATCAGAGCATTATTGTGGCCTTCATATTTATAATGCTCGGGTTATGGACAAAGATGGCATTTTTTCCTTTGCATGGTTGGTTGCCTAACGCTTACGCCTATGCTCCTAGCATGACCGGAACCTTCATGGCTCCACTCATGACCAAGGTTATGGTCTATGTAATGATTCGAGTCATGGTCTGGCTTTTCGGAAATGAATTTGTGTATTCCGGTCAGCATGTATGGGGAGAACTTGTCATTTGGATGTCGGTCATTGCAATCGTAGCTGGCTCCCTTTTGGCTCTGGCGAGGACAGACATTAAAAAAATGTTAACATATCTGATTGTTGCTGAGGTGGGATATATGGTTGGTGGGGCATGGTTAGGGAATGTGACAGGGCAGGCAGGCGCTTTTTATCATATTCTTTCTGATGCGGCGATGACCTTTTGCCTTTTCATTGCTGCTTCGATTATTGTCTTGAGGGTCGGGGATTCTCGCGTCAATGCCTTTGATAACTTGTTCCGCAAAATGCCGTTGACCATGATCGGCTTTACCGTTGGCGCATTGTCCATGATCGGCTTACCTCCTACCTGTGGTTTTTTCAGTAAGTGGTACCTCATAAGTGGAGGGATAGAGGCTGGGCAGTGGGAATATGTCTGTGCGTTAATTTTTTCTAGTTTGGTAAATGCTGTCATCTTTTTTAGGATTTTTGAGCGGGCATACTTTGGCCAGATCACTGAAGTTAAAGAGGATTTTGTTCCATTCGATTCTGATGCGAATCCGGAAACGGCTATCAAAGAGGTTCCCTGGTCAATGCTATTTCCTCTCTTCATTGCTTCAGGATTTGTGCTGTTGGTAGGAATCATGAACAGGACTCTTTTTGAATGGATTCAAACTGCGCTAAAAATGGTTAATACTTAGATGATCGAATTTAGCTTCATTCCTCTATTTACATGGCTCGTATCGCTATTGGCGGTGCCTGCGATTTTATTATGTAGGAAAAAGCCAGATGTTCGTGAAGGAGTTACTTTTTTGGCTGCATTTTTAAAGCTGGGTATGGTCTTTATGATGTTGCCTCTCATCAGAGATGGGAAAATATTGCATTTTCGGTTCGGTGAAATTCTGCCTGGCATTCCAATCGAGTTTCGAGTCGATGGTCTTGGTATACTATTCGCACTGGTAGCTTCATCTTTGTGGATTCTTACAACGCTCTATTCTGTCGGGTACATGCGTGGGCTCAAGGAGCATGATCAGACACGCTTTTTCGCTTATTTTGCAATTTCACTTTCAGCAACTATTGGAGTTGCCTTTGCGGGAAACTTACTGACGCTTTATATCTTTTATGAGATTCTTTCGTTATCAACTTATCCTCTTGTAATCCATCATGGTGACAAGGAAGCGAGGACCGGAGGAAGGACCTATTTGAGTCATCTTCTTGGCACGTCCGTTGCATTTGTCCTGCCAGCAATGATCTACTGCTACTGGAAGAGTGGTACAGATATTAATTTTACCGAAGGAGCTTTCCTCGATGGGAAGATTGGCTCCAGTGATGGTTTAATTGTTCTCTTGGCCTTCACTTTAGGTTTTGCCAAGTCAGGGCTCATGCCCTTTCATTCATGGCTTCCAAATGCGATGGTTGCTCCGACTCCGGTCTCGGCCCTGCTTCATGCAGTAGCTGTTGTTAAGGTCGGGGTTTTCTGTGTTTTACGAATATTTACAGGTGTCTTTGATACTGATTTCCTACAGAAATTGAATGTAGGTACTGTAATTACTTACATAGCGGCTTTTACTATTATTGTTTCCTCGCTTATCGCTTTGACTCAGGACAATCTCAAAAGGAGACTGGCATTCTCCACCATAGGTCAACTCGCATATATTGTCCTTGGGGTTTCGTTCCTATCCTCGAACGGAGTCACGGGGTCCGTCATGCACATTGCCATGCATGCTTTTGGTAAAATAACACTATTCTTCTGTGCGGGGGCAATTTTTGTTGCGAGCGGGAAAAAATACATCAGTCAGATGGTTGGTCTTGGAAAACAGATGCCGATTACGATGATAGCATTTCTAATTGGTTCACTCAGCATTATAGGGCTCCCTCCTTTTGGTGGAGCATGGAGCAAATGGTATCTATTTCTTGGTGCCCTCGATGCTAACCAAACGGCGATGGTGATTGTTTTGGTGATTAGTTCACTGTTAAATATTGCCTACCTCCTTCCGATTCCCGTCAATGCACTTTTCCGCAGTCCTTCTCAAAAGGATGGGAAGGATTCGGATTCAGGGATCAAGGAAGCTCCACTGGCATGCCTCATACCGCTTTGCATTACGGCACTTGCTGGTCTTTTATTTTTCCTGTTCCCTGGTCTTGGTTTTGAACTTGCACAACTCATAACAAAATAATGGACGATCTTTCTGAATTACCTGAGTCGAAGGATCCGGATCGCGAGGGGATTATTCGACTAGAAGACGATGGTAAAAAGCGGATTTGGGATGATCCTGCGAACGTGAAGAGGTTACTGAAGTTTTTCTTTTTGCTTTGTGGAATCTTTTTCATCCTGGATTTGATTTTTTTCTTTACTCATAAGCATAGTGATTTTAAGCATGGTGTTTTTTCATTCGATGGTTGGTTCGGGTTCTTCAGTGTGTATGGATTTATTTCCTGCTCATTAATTGTAATTATTGCAAAGGAACTGCGTAAAGTTCTCATGAGATCGGAGGATTATTATGACAAGTAGTTTGCATCCGGTAATTATTATTTTTGCGGGGGCTCTACTGGTCGGAGTTTTAAAGGGCAAATTAAAGGGAGTAGTTTCCGTTATCACTCCTGTAATTGGTCTCATTAATCTGATCTTGATTGATAGGTCACATGGTGGGAATTATGTAATGACGCTTTCCTTGATGGACCTGCAACTGGAGTTGGCAAGGTTTGATAAGTTGAGCATGCTTTTTGCTTATTTGTTTCATTTCGCAGCGATCATAATTTCGATTTATTCGCTTCATGTGCGTGATAACATGCAAAGATTTACTGGTCTCTTGTACGCGGGCAGTGCGATCGGAGCAGTCCTGGCCGGGGATCTTGTCACGCTCTTTGTGTTCTGGGAGTTGTTGGCAGTGACCTCAGTGTTTCAGATATGGGCTCGAAGAACCTCGAACTCTTCGGCCTCTGGAGTTCGCTATCTTATTCTTCACATTTCGTCTGGCCTCCTCTTACTGATGGGTGCGACCATCATTTACAAAGACACTGGTTCATTGCATTTTGATCATTTTGATCTGAACGGGCTTGGTGGATTGCTTATTTTCTTAGCATTTGGAATAAAATGTGGATTTCCATTACTGCATACTTGGTTAACGGATAGTTATCCGGAATCGACTGCGGCAGGCGCTGTTTATCTTTGCTGCTTTACCACAAAAACCGCTGTTTATGCTATGGCTAGGGGATTTCCTGGAGCAGAGCCATTAATTTATATTGGAGCAGTTATGGCAATGTTCCCGATCTTTTATGCGGTGATAGAGAATGACCTTCGCCGCACACTTGCTTATAGCATGATTAACCAGATCGGCTTCATGATGGTCGGTATTGGATTGGGTACAGATTTAGGCATTAATGGTGCGGTGGCTCATGCATTTAATGATGTATTTTTTAAAGGTTTATTATTCATGAGCATGGGCGCTGTCCTTTACCGGACCGGTACAATGAACGCTTCACAGCTTGGAGGTCTATATAAAACGATGCCGTGGACTACGGGCCTATCGATTGTTGGTGCTGCTGCCATTTCGGGATTCCCACTCATGTGTGCTTTTGTGAGTAAGAGTAAGATTATGGTCAGTGCCGCTGAAGACGGCTATGTGGTGATTTGGCTTCTCTTGTTATTTGCTGCTGCGGGTGTGCTCAAGCATGCAGGAATCAAGATTCCGTTCTTCGCATTCTTCGCTCATGACTCAGGGATCCGCACAAAGGAAGCGCCCATTAATATGCTGGTAGCGATGGCTATTTCCGCATTGGCTTGCATCATTATCGGATGCTTTCCTCAGCTAACATTATACAGTTTGTTGCCTCATGAGTTAAAATACAATCCGTATGATTTGACGCATATAGTAACACAATTTCAGCTTCTCTTCTTTTCAGCGGCTGCCTTTACTGTTCTCATGTTAACAAACATATATCCATCGGAGTTACGTTCTACAAATATCGACTTTGACTGGGTATGGAGGAGGGGAGGGAGGCTATTTTATAAAGCAGCTGATGTGACGCTCAATACGACAAATGAAAGAGTCCACCGTGCATTCATTATTGAATTTATTGGTCGGTTGAACCGATTCACTAAGGCTGCACCGTCACGATTGTTAGTCATTATAATGACACCTTTTTGGAAGGCACGTGGATTGGAAGGCGATTCTTTGATTGCGAAACAAAAAGCATTTTATGAAGATTCAAGATTAGGCGCATTTCCTATAGGAAGAGCAGCCATATTTGCCGTTATTCTTCTTGGGTTGCTTTATGTTCTGTAGATAATTGATTTATCAGTGAAAGGAGTGGACTAGGTTTCTTGAAGCTGTTTTCTATCAAATGAAGACTTCAATTAATGATTTATCTTTTCTGTCCTCTTCGGTCATTGCGGTGCCTCCCCTTTGCCGTAACAATGATTATTCAATTAATGTTGAAGAGAACCATAAACTTATAAGGCACCTTGAGAGTGGAGGTGTTCGAACGCTTCTGTATGGAGGAAATGCAAACCTTTATAACATTGCCATTTCCGAATATTCGGAACTTTTGGAAATGCTTCAATCAGAATGTGGAGATCAGACCCTAGTCATTCCCTCGGTCGGTCCTTTCTTTGGGAACATTACTGATCAGGCAGCCATTCTCAAAGGTTCATCATTTCCCACAGTCATGATTTTGCCGACACTCTTTCCGGCCAGGCCTGAAGGAGTTGCCCAAGCAGTTAGGTATTTTGTTGAAAGGTCAGGAATTAGGGCCGTTCTCTACATTAAGGATGAATCTTATATTTCTCCTCAGATCGTTTCTGATCTTGTGCAGGACGGGATCATTTCTTGGATAAAATACGCGGTCGTGCGTGAAGACACTTCAAAAGATGATTATCTTAAGGACTTACTTAATCTGGTTGACCCCGGAATGGTTGTCAGTGGGATTGGGGAACAGCCCGCAATAACTCATTTGCGTGAATTTGGTATTAGAGGATTCACTTCAGGATGTGTTTGCATTGCGCCCTCTAAGTCAATGAAGATGCTAGCTGCAATTAAAGCTAATGATTTTGAATCTGCGGAATCTATCAGAGGAAGGTTCGAAACTTTAGAGAATCTGAGAAATTCTCATGGTCCGATACCGGTCCTCCATCATGCAGTTTCACTTGCGGACATTGCGCAGACTGGAGCGCATTTACCTCTCATGTCAGATCTTGATAATGATCTCATGGATCCGATAAAAGAAGCTTCCTTAGATCTGTTTGAATTTGATTTGAATTGATAGGCGCATCGGGCTTGCTATTTGATCACATTAAAGTCTTAAAATTGGATTTTAATCCCGCCGAACGCACCGAGTCCGGCTGCAGTAAATCCTCTTGTTGTTCCATAAACGTTGTCAGTGTATTAATCAGTAGTCAGATGATTTTCCTGCGCAAGAAATTAATAGGAAGAATTTTCTATACTGGACTATTGTTAAATATTCGAAACAGCTGAACGCATCCTGCGAATTAAGTAATAGACTGTTTGGCTTCTCAGACGCACGAGTTTCTCACCGACAATTCGTGAAA
>JABSSR010000406.1 GCA_013213965.1 Verrucomicrobiales bacterium
GAACAACCTGGCGAATGAGGATTTACACCAGCCTACACTGAAACGATTACGTTCACGCGCTCCAACAAAATTTGGTAAGCTGGTAAAGCCGAGCCTGAATACATTACCTCAATTAAAATGGAAGTCATTAGCTGATGGGCAAAAAGCACCTATTTCCAAACCCGATGGGAATCCTTTTGAAGTTGTGTTCATTAATAATAGGGAGCACAAAGTGGAGCTGTTTTGGATGGATAGGAATGGCGGGCGTAAACCATATGCACTCATTGATTCTGGTGGTCGGTCTACGCAACAGACTCGGCCAGGGGCTGTTTGGATGGTTGCAGCTACTGAAGACAATGGCGGCGAAAGTCTAGGGTATTTTCAAGTAGGCGATCGCTCAGCAAGAGCTGTGATTACAAAGTAGAGTACCTTATTAGGACACTATTATGCACTTCTTATCAAAGGATGAAGATGAATGAAACAATCAATGAAGAATAGTTCCTCGAGGTCATCATTGACTGCGATTGCGGGTAAGCTCTTCATTTCATATTTTTTTATTCTTTCAGCAGCTTAGTATTTAAGATAACTCATTTCCCTTTATTCACGGTTGATAATCTGTTCTTTAGAAGTAGAATTTGAGTTGTTTTATGTTGAGAAAGTAGTGGCATGTTAAATATAATAGTTACATCCATTATTTTAATTTGATGAAGAATCTTCCTATTAGCATCGCACTAATTGTTTTTGGATTTTCTTCTTTTAATTCTTATGCGCAAGCAGTGACTAAGGAGGGCATTGTATTTTTTGAAAAGTCTGTCAGACCCTTGTTTGCTAAGCATTGCTATAAGTGTCACTCGAGTTCTAAAGGCGAGGACAAAGGGGGCCTAGTCCTTGATTCACAGGCCGGCTGGATGGAAGGAGGAGATTCTGGTCCCGCAATCGTTCCGGGGAACCTGTCTGAAAGTATTCTCATAGAAGCCATAGAGCAGAAAGATCCCGATTTTGCTATGCCTCCCAAATACAAGTTGTCTTCTTCTGAGATAGAAGATCTCAAAAAGTGGGTTTCGATGGGAGCTCCCGATCCACGTGATGGAACTCCTGTCAAACCAACTCCATCAAAGATTAATATCGCTGAAGGTCGTAACTTCTGGTCATTCCAATCCGCAAAATCTTCAACGTTACCCGATGTTAGTGATAAGAATTGGATTAACGATCCACTCGATAGATACATTTTAGATAAACTAGTGTCTGAGCAATTGATTCCGGTAGCTGACGCTGATCGTGCAACTCTGATCAGACGTGTTACTTATGATGTGATTGGATTGCCCCCGACTCCTCAGGAAATAAGAGATTTTGTTAACGATCCTGCCACTATGCAAAATGCCCTCGAGCAGGTAGTGAACAGGCTTCTTGATTCTAAGCACTTCGGTGAACGGTGGGGAAGGCATTGGCTCGATGTTGTTCGTTATGGTGAATCAATGGGACGTACACGTAATTACCCGTTTCCCTTTGCCTGGAAGTACAGGGACTATGTCATAGATTCCTTCAACAATGACAAGCCTTACAATCAGTTCGTTACAGAGCAACTGGCTGGTGACCTTTTGCCATCCAAGGATAATCCTCAAAGTGACGAGCAACACATTGCTACCGGGTTCCTTGCTCTTGGTTCAATGGACCTTAATGAACGCGATAAAGAAAAGTTTCAGTTAGATGTTATTGATGACCAGATAGATGTTACTGGTAGGGCCTTTATGGCTTTGACCACAGGTTGTGCACGGTGCCATGACCACAAGTTTGATCCAATTCCGACCACGGATTATTACGCGATGGCGGGTATCTTTAAAAGCACCAATACACTTTCTGGATATGGCAATAGGCAAGGCGGTGGAAACAAACTCAATCGTAACGCATTGATATCATTAAGTGATAATCAAGTCGCGACTGAAGTCACTGAACCTGTTAAACCTCCTAAGCCAAGTGCTAGAGAAAATAAGTTACAGGGGCAAGTCGCAAAGCTTAAAAAAGAGGAAAAGTCTCTCACTGATAAGTTGAAGGCCTTTCGAAAAAGAACAGCCTCAAAGCAAAAGAAGGTATCAGCGAATGAACCTAAAC
>JABSSR010000407.1 GCA_013213965.1 Verrucomicrobiales bacterium
GCCTTACTGGCAAATGGAACGGTCGTCGGTTGGGGAGACAATGAATACGGACAGAGCCTGTCACCTAACGGACTCAATAACGTCATCGCTATTTCTGCGGGTCACCAAAGAAACGTTGTTATTAGACAGGGAGGAACTGTCGTTGCCTGGGGCAGAAATATTTACGGCGAGGGAAGTGTCCCGGCAGCGCTCAGAGATGTTGTTTCCGTCTCAGCGGGTGGCTACCATACCGTCGCTTTGCGGGGGAACGGATCAATCGTGGCCTGGGGAAGTAATGAATATGGTCAGTCAATCGTGCCTCTCGGGCTCGGGAAACTCATTGCTGCCGAGGCAGGCTACGAGCATACCGTCGTCTTAAAAGAAAACGGAACGGTCGTGGCCTGGGGAGATAATCTGCAGGGACAATGCAATGTGCCCGCAGGACTCAGAGACGTCATCGCCATCAGAGCCGCCGATTTTTACACTGTGGCCCTGAAGAGCAACGGGACCGTCGTGGCCTGGGGAAGCAATCTTTTCGGAGAAACTGATGTGCCCGCGGACCTCAGGGACGCTATTGCTATCAGTGGCATGTATTATCATAGCGGAGCCATTAAAAGTGATGGAACGATAGTCTTATGGGGAGCTGATCTTGACGGTCAGGTCAGTGTTCCTGAAAATTTAACTTCTACTAGCCTCTCAAGAGCCAATCTGAGCAACGCCAATCTGACGGACGCTAACTTGGCAGAAGCGAACCTAACCAATGCCAACCTTTCCGGAGCCAACCTAACCAATGCGAACCTTTCCGGAGCTAACCTGACAGGCGCGAACCTGAACGGAGCCCTGATCAGCGGGACCAACCTCATCGGTGCGATCGGAGTTGACCTGACAGGTGCCATATTGGATAAGCCGGTGGAATTTGTAATTTCAACCAGCATTGTACGACTCCCCTCAGGCAAGGCTGATAAAATAAAAATATTATTCTCTACCGAGACATCAAATATCTACGCCATTCAAAGCTCATCTGACCTGAAGTCCTGGCGCTCGATCGAATCCAATATCCAGGGGAACGGACAAAAGATCGAAAGGTCCTTTGCTCTTGGTGAAATAAGACAAGCAGGCTTCAGAGTCATCAAAAACTAAAAAAGGTAAAATCCCTTTTCTTATTTTTTGGGAACAGAACCTATAGTCTCTGTAAAGACACCATGCCCGCAGTCCAGCCTCTCAGTGACAATTATCGGATCACCCCAGTACCAATACCTCCAATAATTTCCTATCTCATCATTACGATCATAACTTAACGTGATGTAATGATTCTTGAGCTTCTTATAGCCTGCCTTGCCCAACTCCGTTAGGTAAGGGTCCAGTCTGATCCAACCATTTTTAGGGATGTAAACTTCTGCCCATGAATGTTTCGGGGTATCAGATCTGGAAAAAGGACTGGCTAAGACCCCTCGAATATGACGTGCGGGGAGTCCACGCACACGACACAATGTGACTAAGACATCTGTAAAATCAGTACAATCACCCCCTCCCAACTCAAGAGCAAGATTGGCTCCTCGAACCTCATCAACGAACCCATGCGTTTTAAGGTTTTCCAGGGTCCCGCTGAAAAGTGATTGCAACAAATGTTCCCCACTCTCTCTCTTCGGAGCCGACACCTGAGCCAGGCTAATGATGGAGGGAGAACTTTTCTCCAAAAATTTCTCCTCCTTCAAGTAAGGCTTCAGCCCGTCAGGCCCTATCTTCTTATCCTTCATACGTTGAGAAAAATCGTAAGGGAAAAGCTCGATAGTGAGTACGCATCCGAGCTCAATTTTTGGCTTTGGCTTATCAAAAATCCATTCCGCCTCTGTCCCTCCTTCACGCTCATATGTCTTCGTAGGCGGCAGTATCCATTTCTTATTGATGATACGTTGACGATAAGGGAGATCAGACGGGACAAGTAATAAGAATCTGGATCGACGCGTTTTACCAGGAGCATTAATAGTGTAACGCATCTCCATTTTGACGATCCTGTTCCCCCCCTTAGATGATTTTTTTGTCTGCCCCTGAACCGTTGATGAGATCGCACCAAAACCAATAAAAACAAACAACAAGGTAATGATCCTCAGATATATCATTCCAGCACTATCAGACCACTAAAAGAAAAAGACAAGGGCTCCTCTCATGCAAAATATTCAACATTAATAGCACTGAAAAACATGGTCATTCATGATATTTCCAATGACATCAATATTATTAAAGATTTCCCCGCACACTTGAGGTTTGAGTAGGCTTGGCCCGTAGGGTAGAATAACCGCCATGAAACAGGCCCTCTTGATAATCGTAGCTTTGACAGGTCAATTTTTCTGCTCCGCAGGCCTCCTCTTCTCCAAAGAACCTCCAAACATCGTCTTCATCTTCTCCGACGATCACTCCTTCGAAGCCGTCTCAGCCTATGGAGGAAGATTGAAGGACGTTGCCCCGACACCGAACCTGGACCGGATCGCCAACGAAGGGATCCGTTTCGATAACTGCTTTGTCACTAATGCTCTGTGCGGTCCGAGCCGCGCCGTCATACTCACTGGTAAGCACTCTCACTTGAACGGTTTAATGGAAAATGAACACGTCTTCAATGGTGATCAACAGACCTTCCCTAAGCTCCTGCAGAAGGGAGGGTACCAGACCGCAGTCATCGGTAAGTGGCACCTCGGATCAGATCCTCAGGGCTTTGATCTTTGGAACGTACTTCCCGGACAAGGGACCTATTACGCACCGGATTTCAGGACCCCAAAAGGATTAGTTCCCGGAACGCCCGGAGAATATGTGACCGAGGCGGTAGTGAACAAATCGATTAAATGGCTCAAAGATGGCAGAGACAAGAAAAAGCCTTTCATGCTCATGGTTCAGCACAAGGCACCCCACAGGTTCTGGCTGCCTCCAGTCCATCTCCTCGATGAATACACCAGCAAGGTCTATCCCGAGCCAAAGAATCTGTTCGATGACTTCAAGGGAAGAGGGACCCCGGCCCAGACCCAGGACATGACCTTGCGGGTGACCATGGATCTGGCCCTCGATAATAAAATGGTTCCTTTCCGTCAGGACCGCATGAATAAGTCCCAGCGA
>JABSSR010000408.1 GCA_013213965.1 Verrucomicrobiales bacterium
CGAACCCTGATCAGCAACTGCTAAGATTGGAAGCGGCTGGATCGGAAGGCTTTTTTGAGGCGTTCTTTGGAATGCCTGGAGCATTTTTTATTTAACTTCTTTTAAAACTCTAGAGCTTCATCACTTAGGTAAGGTTCGAGCCTTGGTAGAATATTTTCTTTGCTTAGTATCTCACGTAAATTGTCTAATGCCTGTGGTATATATTTTAGGAAATCAGTCTTTCCAAGTTGATTTCCTAATCGTGAATATGCCCCTAGTGCTTGCATGAGTCGTTGAATTGCACAGCCTATGAAGATGGGTTCCCATTCGGATCGCTCTTGCCCTTTGAAAGTGTAGTCGATCAATTCGGTACGTTGTTTTTTTGTGAAACTTACATATGGATCATAGAGGAGTGACGCTATATCATATTCACGAAGCCCTAATCTAAGACCTTGGTGATCTATGAAATGGGGTTTATTTTTCTTTAATAGTATATTTTGTGACTGAAGGTCACGATGTATAAGTACTCGTTCAGGGCTAGCTAACGTTTCAATTAATAGTTTAAATTCTTCTTCTTCTCTTAATGAATTCTGGTAGGAAGGAGCTCGTCTTGAATAATAAGAAAGAAAATGATCAAAGAAGTAATCTTGCTCCCATTTGTATAAGTTTTCATCAAAAGGAGGTTCGAGTTGCTTTAATTCTTCTTTATTGAGCGATTGTTCATTTTCTCCATGAAGCTTCCCGGATTCATCTATTACAGATTTATATAGAGCTGATCGTTTGTCCCATTTTGCATCGCGGTGATTCCACAAGTGTTCATCTCCTAGATCCTCTATCCAAAAAAGTTGTTTTGTTGAATCGTGGCTCAAGATTTCTGGAGTCGCGGCACCAAGTCTTTTGAGTGTTCTTGTGGCAGATGCGAACTTTGTGTTGTCAGGTCTTTCGCTCGTATATTTCATCACAATAAGACTTTGATCATTATTGAGCTTGATACGGTGATAGTTGCGGTCAGACCCACCTAAACTTATAGGCTCACAAGTAGCTTTCTTGAGATCTCTATCGGGCAGTGCCTTTATAGTGGCTTTAATTAAATCATCAGACATTAAAAATTTAACGTTTGGTACTAATAATACTAAATATCAATATTTTCGAGTTTTCCTTCAGCAATTTGCCCATATCTGACAACGCAGCGTATTAATTGAGATCCAGGGGTTACTTTACTGTTCGGCCAAATGACACTGTTAATGATTTTAGCTCCTGAACCGATGAAGGCTCCTCTTCCAATGTATGAGGATTTATCGACTCTGGCATCAGGCGCGATTTGACTTTCCTTAGAATAGTTCCTTTTCCAATCGCTATTGATATCTGTTAGGTAATTTGGAAATGTAGACGCTGATAGTATTTGATGTGCATCAAGGTAATTTGTGCGTGTTCCCAAGTCCCACCAGTTGCCGCCATCAATGACGACTCCTCCCAGTAATTTTTCTTGAATTAGTTTTAAGAAAACTGGAATCACGGAGTGTTTTTCTTTGTGTTGGAGGTAGTCAAGGAGCCGTGGATCGCAGGCATAGATTCCTGTGAATTGGTAAGTTCCCATATTACCACTATGAAGCAAATTTCTTATATCAGTTACTTTCCCTAATTTTGAGTCCAGTGCAATGTGTTTTCCTATCCCATTTGTACGTAATGCAAGGGTAACTAGATTTTCATTATTAGAATGATGATTGAGAAGATTGATGATTGGAAGGTCAGTAAGAATGTCTCCGTTGTATACGAGAAATGGATCAGGGGATAATAATTCAGATACGTTGTCAATCCCTCCCCCAGTATCAAGCAGCACCGGTTCATGACTGAATGTGATTGGTGTTTCTTTGTAATGATTATTTTTGAAATGATCAGTGTATGCTTTTGCGCAGTGATGTGTATTGACGATGAATTGGGTTACACCTGATCTGTTCAGATGATCAAAGGCGTATTCGATGAGCGGTTTACCGAACACCGGTATCATTGGTTTCGGTAATTGCTCCGTGAGTTTTTTAAGCCGGCTGCCAAGTCCGGCACCTAGAACAAAGGCCTTCTTCACTTTGATTAATTTCGCGTCACTAGAGTAATTGTCTAATGTAATGATGTTTTTGATAGTTTATTTATTGTTATTTATGTGTAATGAGCCTCTATATAAATATAAACTGTTAGTTTAGCATTAAAAGTAATGGCTTAATACATTATGCGATTAGTTGCTTGGAATTTATTTTTTATCTTTTGTTTAAGCTATGGCAATGGCCACGCTCAGGGTCTTTTTGATTTTGGGAGTGAAGCCTTATCGCAATTCAGTCGAGGTAAAGCAGAGCAGGATGCAGGAAATCTAAAAGAAGCAATACTGTGGTACAAGAAAGCGATTGAAACAGATTCTAGGCATTTCCATTCCTATCATAATATAGGCTACATTTACGGGAGCAAGGGATTCCATGAGCAGGCAGTGAAATGGTACAAGAGGGCAGTTAAAGAAAATCCAAAATTCGTTGATAGCCTTTCAAATTTAGGGGTGAGTTATATTGAATTAGGAAAAAATGATTTGGCTGTAGGGGTTTTAAAAGAAGCAAACAGAATTGATCCTGAATCCTTTCTTGTAGCAAGTAATTATGCTGCAGCTCTTAGAGGAGCAGGCGATACTGATGGTGCGGAAAGGATACTAGAGAAATTTAAAGATCAGAAAATATTACCGGGCTTGGATCCTTTGATGAGAGGCAAGCAATATGAGAATCGAGGTGATTTTCAAGGAGCGATGAAGGCTTATCGATCTGCAATTAAAACAAGCCCATCTAATTTGCCTGCATATTCTAATTTGGGTTCTCTTTTGATTAAAATGAAGAAATTTGATGACGCGGAACTTGTTCTAAAGGAGGCGACCAAGATGAGGGGCGCCGATTACCTCATTTATCTGAACTTGGGATACGTTTATCTGCAAAAGAAAAATCCAGAGGAGGCTCAAAGATTTTGTGAGAAAGCGGTTAAGATGAATCCTAACTCGGCTCTTGGATGGTCGAATCTGGGCCTTGCTCTGGTTAGGCAGGGTGAAAAGGTTGGCGCACAAAGAGCATGGGAGCG
>JABSSR010000409.1 GCA_013213965.1 Verrucomicrobiales bacterium
AATTTGATCAGGGATGAATGGTCAGCTTCCTAGAAAACTTGTCTTTTAATTCCTTCTCTTCTTAAAAGACAATTATAGGCCCATGAAAGTTCAGGTATTACAGCACGTCCCTTACGAAGGAATCGGATGCATGGAATCATGGCTTGATAATAAAGGAGCTGAAATTAACCATACAAATTGCTATGAAGAATTCGATCCAATAAACGCAAATGAAATAGATCTAGCAATCATTATGGGTGGACCGATGAGTGTTCTTGACGAAGACACTTACCCTTATCTCCTAAAGGAAAAAGCATACGTTCGTGATCTCCTTAATTATCAAACTCCCGTCCTTGGTATTTGTTTAGGCGCTCAACTCATTGCTGAAGCACTAGGATCAAAAATTTATAAAAACAAAGATCAGGAAATTGGATGGTTCCCAATAAAAGGTTTGGCTTCAGCCAAAGATGCTTTTGAATTGCCCGAAACATTGACGGTATTTCACTGGCATGGCGAAACCTTCGATCTGCCTGACGGAGCAGTGCGCATTGCTAAAAGTGAAGGTTGTAAGAACCAGGCATTTCAGATCGGGCCTAATGTGATGGCTTTACAATTTCATCTGGAAATGACTCCCACATCAGTGGAAGAAATGATCCTAAATGGCAGCGATGATCTTGACCAAGGCAAATACATTCAAACCGCTAATGAGATACGTAATCTCACTGCAAAACATTATCGCGCTGCCAATCAGATTATCTGCAATGCGCTGACCTATTTGAAGAGATAGCCCTAACCCTAGATGTGATTTCGAAATGAACTCAAGAATATCAATCTTTAGCATTAAGCTATGCACTGCATTATTTGCATTGGTAATAGACACATATGGACAGATTAATGAGAGCAAGTCTCAAACCAAACAAGAAACAGTTCTTCATGTCTCGGTAGTTTCGCACTTCGATCGACCTTGGGCTATGGGCCTTGACGACCTGAACGCATTTCGAACCCTCACACAAAACCATCCGATGATGCGATGGACTCACCTCTATAATCCTGTCGCCTATACTCAATTAACACCCCATTATAAGAAAATAGAATCCTTCGTGAAAGAATGTAGAGATAATCACGGAGCAGAAATTGGGGTGCACCTTCACATGTATGAAAGTTTACTCAAAAAGGCAGGCATTAAATTCCGCAATGCCCCAAGCATGAATGCTCAATCTGTGAATGCGAGCCATGATAATACAGGATACAGCGTGCCAATGACTATTTATTCGCGCAAAGAAATCGATAAAATTCTGAACTTTACTTTAAATACATTTAAAAAAAGAAAGCTCGGAAGGCCCAGGTCATTCTGTGCAGGTTTCTATGCTACTAGCATTGAACTGCAAAAGGCTATCGCAGCCAATGGATATTATGTAAGCGCAGCGGCTTTCCCTCCCGGCAATGAATTCGGAGCCAGATATGCCCCTTCCTGGCATGAACTTGCTGGATGGAACAAAACAGTTACTGTGCGCAGCCGCCCTTACAAAGTTTCAGAAAAGTCCATCTTGCCGATTGGAACCGCCCCTTACATCAAGGCTAAGGACGGTAAGCCAATCATCGAATTGCCTCAAACATGTAAAATCGACTGGATGGTTTCATCCGAAAACATGAAAACAATATTCAAAGAACATCTAAAATTTTGTAAGCAAAATCAGATGAGTGCTGTGTGCCTCGCCATTCATGAAAATAACGCAGCACAATACCTAGAAAAATATGACGACGTATTAAATTTCATAGATGAACAAATTCTATCTAATGCCAAGAATGGTATACTTGTAAGATATTCGACCCTTTCCTCTATACGTAAAAGTTTCTTTGAGAATGAAATAAATCAACTGAAGGGACAGAAATAATTGAGGCAAATTAATGCAAGTGATACGTTACGAGTTGCAGTATACTTTGAAATCTCTTTAGGATAACAAGATGAAAGAGCGAAAAATATTATCATCAGTATTCGCAATTATTATTTTTCTCATAACTAGTAACCAGCATGCGGAAGGAGATGATTGGGCACAATGGCGCGGCCTAAAACATGACGGTATTGCTGATTCAAACCAAGACCCACCGATCAAGTTCAGCTCTAAGAAAAATGTTCTCTGGTCAACTAAGATCCCGGGAAGAGGACACGGCTCACCTACCATTTATGGTGATCGAATATTTCTTGCAACGGCAGACGAAAAGGCAAAAACACAAACTTTAATTTGTCTCGATCGACTGACCGGAAAAGAGATATGGAACAAGGAAGTGCATCGGGGTGGATTCCCTCAAAAGTCCAATAAGAAAGCAAGTCAAGCATCTTCGACTCCTGCCACTGACGGTAAGTTAGTCTACATCAATTTTCTGAATGAAGGAGCCGTTCACACGACTGCATTCGATTTTAATGGTAATAAGATCTGGCAACAAAAGATCAGTAATTACATACTTCACCAAGGATTTTCAACATCACCGTCCATATACAAATCTCTTTTAATAGTGTCCGCCGACAATAAAGGTGGTGGTGCCATCTGTGGTTTGAACCGCAGCAATGGCAAAATCATATGGAAAGTAAATCGTCCCAACAAACCTAATTACACATCTCCCGTAATATATAAACTCAACGGCAGGGACGAACTAATCTTTCAGGGATGTGATCTAGTAACTAGCCTTGATCCAAACACGGGTAAGAAAT
>JABSSR010000041.1 GCA_013213965.1 Verrucomicrobiales bacterium
CTCACCTCCATGCAGAATTCTGACGGTGGATGGGGCTGGTTCTATGGGCTACGGGAAAGATCATACCCTCACACCTCAGCTGTCGTCGTTCACGGACTTCAACTGGCCCGGGAAAATGACATTGCCCTAGTCCCCGGAATCCTCGAGAAAGGAATTTCTTGGCTCCAGAGGCATCAGAAAGAGCAGGTCCAGCTGATCAAAAACTCGGTCGATAAGGACAAGAACAAGCGATGGAAAGATCACGCCGATAACCTCGACGCATTCATCTTCATGGTCCTCTGCGATGCGGACAAAGTGAATGCGGAAATGCGTGATTTTCTTTACCGGGACCGGAACAAGCTGACCGTGTACTCAAAGTCAATGCTTGGACTCGCGATGCACAAGATCAACAGGATCGAGGAGCGGGACATGCTGGTCCGTAATGTCGAGCAGTTCCTGATCATCGACAATGAAAACCAGAGTGCGTACCTCGAGCTGAAGAACGGAGGATACTGGTGGAGCTGGTACGGTAGCGAGTTCGAATCACAAGCCTATTACCTGAAACTGCTCGCTGCAGTCAAACCTAAATCACCACAAGCGAGCGGACTGGCAAAGTACCTGATCAATAACCGTAAGCATGCAACTTACTGGAACAGCACCAGAGACACGGCCATCTGCATCGAGGCACTGGCTGACTACATACGTGCGACTGGCGAAGCCGAACCTGACATGACTGTCGAAATCCTTTTCAACGGGAAGAAGCTAAAAGAGGTAAAGATCAATAAGGATAATATCTTTAATTATGACAATAAGCTTGTTCTTGAAGGGGACGCCGTGGACACAGGTGCACATAAACTCGAGTTCAGGAAAAAGGGCAAGGGGCCACTCTACTTCAATGCTTACCTGACAAACTTCACTCTTGAGGACTTCATCACCAAGGCCGGCCTAGAAGTGAAGGTCAATCGTGAATATTACAAGCTCACCCCTGAGGAAAAAACTATCCAGAACGTCGGCTCCAGGGGCCAGTCTGTGAACCAGAAAGTGGAGAAATACAAAAGATCAAAGCTTAAGAACAGTGACAAGATTAAGAGCGGTGACCTCGTCGAGATTGAACTCACTATCGAAAGCAAGAATGACTACGAGTACCTTATGTTCGAAGATATGAAGGCGGCCGGTTTCGAGCCAGTCGATCTGCGGAGCGGTTATTCGCGTAACGGCATGGGTGCCTACATGGAACTGAGAGACCAGAAAGTCACTTTCTTTGTCAGGTCCCTGGCAAGAGGAAAGCACAGCCTCAGTTACCGTATGCGGGCCGAGACTCCTGGAAAGTTCAGTGCTTTACCGAGCCGTGCAGAAGCAATGTACGCTCCTGAACTCAGGGCCAATTCAGACGAAATCAAGATACAGATCACTGACTAGAATGCTTCTCAAAGCGCTCAAAGAAGCGGGAACTTGAACGCGGGAACTGCTTCCTGATATAATCAGTATGCGTCAGGGCGCCGATTTCTTTCCTGAAATCGAGTGGTTTGTCCAGGATGTCCGAGTACTCACATACTATCAGTTGATTGGGAACGTTCGTGCTCCAAGGGCCAGGAAAAGAAAATTTAACCTTCCGTCCCTCTCCAATTAAACAGACTCCGATCCCGGACTCTCCCCGGTGAACCGTCGAAAGAACAGTCTCCCGCGGTGATTCCGGATAATCAAATAAGGACTGCCCCGCAAGACCCTCATAGTATTTTGGCTCAAGGCCAATTAAATTGAGCAGGCTCGGCATCACGTCATAGTGACTCACATTGTCTTGAGCAGGAGCATCTTTCACCCATTCAGGCCACTTAATAATGATAGGAACTTCTGTCTGGTACTTATTCAAAGATGAACAGTGGAACCAGCTGCCCTCTTCCTGAAATTCCTCACCATGGTCTCCGGTAATGATAATAACACTATTGTCATAACGTCCCTTGAATTTAAGAAAATCAACGAATTCTTCTATCGCATAATCCATCCAGTGCACAGCATTCTCATATCGTCTCACGACCTGACCAATGGCCTCATTGCTCGGCACAAGATTTCCCGGTACATAACTGGCACAGTTTTCGTGAAGTTGCTCAAAGTCGGACGGCCAGTAATAATTGTAATGAGGCGAGTCCAGAGAAGTGAAATGGAACTGTGGTGATTCCGGATCCGAATTAATGAACTCGCGCTGGTCCTTCATTATGAATTTCTCCCGCTCCGGGATCGATCCAAACAAAGCGTCCTCCGAATCATCAAGTATCACATCTGCCAGATAATTTTTACCTCCGAAATTCAAGGGCCCGAGGTTCCTGTAATTCAAGTCACAGACTGCCCTGACCTGTATTTCATAACCAAGTTGTTTTAGAACTTTCAGTGGATAGGCTCCAGTAAATCCGTTTTCGCTGTCCTTTTGTTTCACGGCCTCACCCCAGTGAATTGCAATACGACTATGCAACATTGAAAACCACGAAAGAGGAGTGCAGTTAGAACCGGCAAAGGTCCTGCCAAGGTCCTGAGCCTCTTCGTTACGGAAACGGTAAAGGAATGGGGCAACTTCCGGAGTAATTGAATCCGATCTCCAACTCTCGATCATGAACACATACACGTCCGGCTTCTGCAAATGAGGCGCGTCCTCAAGGCCCTGGAGAAGTTCATTCCTGACAGGAACCGAAGACATTTCACGAAAGGTAACGTCCATCCTTTCAAAGCCCGCGGGTGGCGCAAACATCCCTATATGTGTGCCGAACAACTGGTAATGACGCTGCCACTCCTCACTGCGCTTATAGACATGGCTGGACCAGGACTCTGCCACAGTCAAGATCCAGCAAAATAATGCCCCACTCATAATGAGCCGGTTCGTGACACGAAATCTGATAAGAGAGGAACAAAAATACAAAATGAAAGACCCTGTCAGCACCAGTAATACAATGCCAAAGAATTGGTTCATAGACATGTCGAGACCGGACGCTGCAATCTCTTTATTTAGATCAAAACTTCCTGAAGCAGTGAGAGAATTAACAAAAGTGAAAAGTGAATGGTTCCAGTACTGCTTTAACAAAAAGTCGGTAACAACCAAAAACGGCAACAAGGAGAAAATTAAAATAACAATTGCCCTAAAAAGCCTCGGCGTCATGGCAAGAACGAACTGGGAAACGAATATCAATCCAAGAACAGAGGCTGCCTGAGTGGTCAATCGTCCCAATGATGAACCAATCAATTCCACAGCATTATCTGTCTCCACCATGAACAGCACATAGATATCACTAAGGACAAGGAGCAGAAACACAAATAACCAGAAAAGACCATTGCATTTCCATCCAGATCTGAACCAGCTCTTGAGCATTGATTCCTGGCACTGTATCCGTGATGTCGAAAACAACACACTAGCCCATTGCGCCACAAGGCATGAAATTTGAACTGGCACAAATATCCACCAAGGCCAGTTAAAAAGAAAGGAACCTATGACAGCTAATAATGAAATCAGGAACGAATAGACAAAAAATGAATGGCACCTCTTCATTGATCCGGATTCTGCTGATCGGCGCTGGCTTAATCCGATAGGAGCAATGACCAAAATGACTCCTACCGCCGCAAGGATCAGCGTGATTAATATATTAGCAGCAAAGCAACCATTCCCCAGCTTCCAATAAAGGTTATAAGGCACTGAGAGGCAAAAAGCCCCCGAGGCCCAGCCCAGCATTGATATCCATGACTTTCCATTGTCATTCTTAGTGAATGGGTCCGAACACTGCATTTGATTCATCCTAACGTTCTCATTATCACCTAGAAATTTACGCTGTGAAAGCACTATTAAGTTGCAATCCTAATTACAATTGTTTTATTTCTCAATAACTGTACGGAGCCTCACCCGGTCAGACATTGGAATCCGAAGAGAACAAGAAAAGTTAATGGGCAAAGCGCATCAAGACATAGCGCAAACAAGTACTGAGGTTAAAAAAGGAACGGAAATCTTCCTTTGGGTCAGCCTCAGCGTCATCTTCTTTCACTTTGTTTTATACATTGTGAGTTGCTACTTACTATTAAACCAAGCAACCGGAGTAAAAAGTTCTTTCGCTGAAGGAGCGATAAAAGATCATGGTTTATACATGGTAATGAGCAGCGTATCCCTGCTCCGAGGTTACTTAATAATTTCAGCCTGTTACGTGATAGTGCTCTTCCCAATAGTGAAACTATGGATAGGGAAAAAACAATTCACACGCAAATCCATCATCCTTAGAACTTTGTTCCTCATGTTAATTAGCCTTTTGGCACTGATTTTCAGAATGATGATCTTCAAGCCCTACTTCGTGGCGCAATGGATTCCTGAATGGCAATCACACATAATGCCAGGCGCTCCTGGAATCCTTAAAAGTATCACTCTCTGGACCCTGCTGAATGGGATCCCCATAATTATTTTATTGGCCGTCTCAGTTTTTTGGATGCGGTTCCTAATCTCATTGCCTAAAGCGATAGGTCATATCAGGTACAAATTTGCACCGATTGTGATGATCGTGGGCATCATAATTACGTTGAGCATCTGCCTCAAAATCCTTCAAGCAAACTTCACTAAAGATTCAGATAAACCGAACATCATTATCATTGCCTCGGACTCGCTGCGGCCGGATCATTTGTCCTGCAATGGATATGAGCGTGAGACCTCTCCGAACATAGATAGACTCGCCGCACAATCACAAAACTTCACCAATTGCTTTACTCCGATCGGTTCGACCCTCGAATCTATGATCGGCCTGTTCAGCTCACAGTACCCTCACTCACATGGGGTCCGGCAAATGTTCCCTTCCAAGAAAGTCGTTGACAGAGTGAATAATAAATCTCCCAAACTTCCAAGAATTTTAGCTGATTGCGGCTACGAAACTGCAGTGATGGGCGACTGGTGCAGCGCGATATTCAATGAAGTGCCTATGGGGTTTGAGAATGTTCAGGTCTCTGAATTTGACTCTTTCCGCATATGGCTCAGCCAAGCCTTGTACCTTTCACATCCAGTCATTCCATTATATTTTGACAATAAATTTGGTTATTGGCTTTTTCCAAAACTGGAATCCTTCGCGCATTACCTCAGGGCAGAAGTCGTTACCGATAGGGCCATTGCAAAAATCAAATATCGGAAGAATAAGGACAGACCTTTTTTCTATACGATATTCACCGGGTGCAATCATTTTGCCTACCATGCGCCGTATCCTTATTATGAAAAATGGACCGATCCTAATTACAAAGGACCGAACAAGTATCAAGTCCATTTTGATCCAAATGAATTTGTTTCAAATCCTTCCTGGAACGAGCCCTACACATCCTATACCAGCGAGGAAAAACAACACATCGTCGATCTCTATGACGGCTGCGTGAGCCGATTCGATGAATGTGTTGGCCGAATTCTGAAAACCCTAGAACAACAAAAACTGATGGACAATACCATCATCCTAATCACTTCTGATCATGGAGAGGATCTATTTGAACCTAACACCACAATCACCCATGGGGTCAGTTTCAATGGAGGGGACCAAGGAAATCTGGTGCCTTGCATCCTTTACGTCCCAAAAATAAAACCAAAAAAAATAAACCAGATCGTTCGTAATATCGACATATCACCGACCATTCTTGACCTCACAGGACAACCAAAAGAAACCAAGTTCGAAGGTGTGAGCCTCATGTCCTGCATCAGAAATGAAAGCCACCCTCTGGACCTCTCCTTCTACGGAGAAACAGGGTTTCCTTTTATTCAACGTACGATACCAGGAGAGAAAGTTCTGAAAACTCCCTCCATGGACCAATTAACCTATGTTGATAAGAAATTCGATTTTCATATTGTNCTNAAAGANAAGCACAGAGATGCCATCATATNCGGAAAAGANCGATGCCTCAGAACAAAAGAATGGAAACTGGTNTTNACTCCTGGTGAAGAGAGCTCAATCCACAGATTATATCACATTCCAAGTGATCCTAATTGCATAAAAAATGTGAGCACTGAAAATCCCGGAATATTAGAGAGAATGAAATATCACCTCTGGCAGTGGATCATTTTCGGGAAAGAATCTAATGGTTCCGAAATTCTGGAAGGTGCATTACCAGAGAAATATGAAATTCCTTCGAACTTTCATCACATTGAGTTTTCATTAGATAATGAAGACCATTCAACTTAAATAACTGAGGGAAATTCGAAGAAACACATTTTCTTGAGTGCATCTTTGCTTTTAAAAGACCTTGACGGAGAATCTGACTGCTACTACTAGAATTTCAATTACCAAAAAGCCTGCAAGAGTCACTCTTCTCAGTCAAATAAAGTAAAAATAAAGAAATTATCCTTCTCCTTCTTTAAGAATTATCTGCTTCTCAGAACCTTTAATTCTACTGCCGCAAAAAATAATGGACCTGGCAAACACTCTCACAACAAAACAAATTGTTCCTGAAATGGTCTCGGCGACCAGCACCGATGCCATTGAAGAACTGGTCAATGAACTCCAAGGAATAGGGATCATCACTGAATCCTGCAGAATGAATGCCATCCATTCATTGATTGAAAGGGAAGACAAGACCACGACCGGCATCGGTTCGGGCGTAGCAATACCACACACATTCTCAAACGAAGTGAACGAAACAACCATGATTTTCGGCAGATCATTGGAAGGCATAGACTTCGAATCAATCGATAACAATCCAGTCAATTTTGTTATTCTGTTCATCCTTCCAGAAAACAACAATAAGAATCATCTTCAAACATTGTCATCCATCGCAAAATTCTTCACTAGAGGAGGGATCAGGGAAAAACTCCTGGAGGCATCCACTAAAGAAGACATCATTAATATCTTCAAAGAACAGCAATGAACTGAGAGTTTAATGAAAACATAACAGGCAAGTAATGCTCACAATCACACAGCAGCTGACCGAACGTCTAGGTAAAGCAATTCAAAAAATTCAGAATTCAAATATACCTGAAGACTATTCAGCCACTGTCACTGCCGCAACTGACACCAGATTCGGAGACTATCAGACCAATGCTGCAATGGCACTGGCTAAGAATCTGAGCATGCCACCAAGAGAACTGGCGGCTGAAATTATTAAATTACTTGAAGTTGAAGATCTCTGTGAAACCCCAGAAATAGCCGGCCCCGGCTTCATAAACTTTAGGGTCAAAGAAAACACAATAGTATCTCGAATCAATGAGATCAGAAAATGCTCGCGACTCGGTGTAGAAAACACCCATTCTCCAAAAAAAATCTTAATCGACTTTTCATCTCCAAATATTGCTAAGCCGATGCACATAGGTCACATCCGAAGCACCATAATTGGCGACTGCTTAGTCAGAGTGTGCCGGTTTCTAGGTCACGAGGTGATTGCAGATAATCATATAGGAGATTGGGGAACTCCAATTGGACAGGTGATCTATGGATGGAAAAACCATCTCGATCAGGAAGCTTTTAACGAAGACCCCATCAAGGAACTACTTCGCTTATATCAGATGATTAAAGAAAAATTTGAATCTGACCAGGAAGTCAATAAGGCGTGCTTGGAGGAAACTGTAAAACTCCAATCTGGAGACAAGGAGAGTCTAGAATTATGGAATCAATTCAAGGACATCACAATGTCAGGTTCTCAAAAGATCTATGACCGTCTGGGAATCATGTTTGACACTTCCCTCGGAGAGTCCTTTTACGATAGCAGGCTAGGACCCCTAGTTGAGGACCTGCTTTGCAACAAAATTGCGAAAGAAAGCGATGGTGCCGTCTGCGTTTTTTCAAATAATGAATTAGAGCCAAAGAACGATCCGTTACTCGTGAAGAGGGACGGTAATTGGATTCCCGTTCCCTGTATCATCCGTAAAAAAGATGGGGGATTTAACTACGCTACTACTGACATCGCAACAATCGACTACAGAGTCAATGAGATAGAAGCTGAAACAATTCTCTATGTAGTCGATGACAGGCAGTCACTGCATTTTCGCCAACTCTTTGAGGTAGCGAGACAACGGAAAATAAATGCTGATCTGAAACATGTTTCATTCGGCAAAATTCTGGGAGATGACAGAAAACCTTTTAAGACCAGGGAAGGATCAGTCCCCGATCTAAGCACCGTGCTGCAGGAGGCCGTTGACAGGGCCAGGAAAGTTGTTGAAGAAAAAAGTAACAACCTCTCAGAAGAAGAAAAGGAAAACGTTGCAGAGAAAATAGGTATTGGCGCAATCAAGTACGCGGAACTGTCACAGTCCAGAGTAAGTGATTATGTTTTTTCTTGGGACAAAATGCTATCTCTTCAAGGAAACACTGCCCCTTACATGATCAATGCCTTCGTTCGAACTAGATCAATTTTCCGAAAGCTTGGTAATAATCTACCAGAAATTTCAGAAGAATTATCCATATCAGCAGACGCAGAAAGAGCCATCGCAATTAAGCTCTGCCAGTACGGGGAAATTGTACCTGAAATACTCACAGATCATCGACCCAACATTTTAGCCACCTACCTCTATGAATTGGCCCAGGCATTCCATTCATTTTATGAACAGTGTCCGGTCCTGAGCACAGAAGGCATCACCAAAAATACCAGACTCGCCTTATGCCAAACAACTTCAGCCGTTTTACAGCATGGATTAGGCCTACTAGGCATTTTTCCACCGGAAAAAATGTAACTCTAGCACTTGGCAAATACACAAAATCGAGGTTATATTAAGATTCATTAACTATTTGAAAAAGTATTAATGTTAAATCTTTTTGGCAGATCCGATCAAGGACCTTCCCATTGCGATGGGTACTCAAGACGCGACTTCATAAAAGTCGGAGGAATGGCTGCAGGGGGGCTGGGACTCAACCAGCTCCTTTCCATGGAATCAAGGGCCGGGACAGGATCATCAAGAAAATCAATAATCAACATCTATCTGCCCGGTGGCCCTTCCCACCTCGATATGTTTGATTTAAAACCTGACGCCCCATCCGAAATCCGGGGAGAGTTTAGACCCATCAGTACAAACGTTCCAGGAATTCAAATCTGTGAACTATTTCCCAGACTCGCAAAAATCGCCGACAAATACTCAATCATCAGATCGCTCTGTGATTCTGATGGAGGGCACGACTGCTACCAGTGCATGACCGGACACAAAAAAAGTGGTCCTAAACCGACCGGAGGCTGGCCCTCATTTGGATCATGGATATCAAAAATTCAAGGATCTAATCCTGGGGTGCCTGCAAACCTATCACTAATGTATCCTACCGGAAACAGAACATGGGGAGAGGCTGGGACTGGAGGTTTCATCGGCACTCAACACGCGCCCATGGGCATGGTCGGAAAAGATCCAAATGCAAGAGCTCAAAGCATGACCCTGAAGGGCATGTCCTTAGAACGTTTAATGGACCGTGAAAAATTACGTGCTTCAGTTGATCAGATGAGACGTGACGCCGATTCGACGGGGCAAATGTCCGGTATCGATAATTATAATCAGCAAGCGCTGGAAATTCTTTCTGACAGCGGCCTGACTGATGCTCTGGACATTTCCAAGGAAGACCCAAAAGTGGCTGACCGTTACGGAGTCAATGATCCGACCTATCAACGCGATGGAGCCCCTAAGATGATTAGAAATTTTCTCGTGGCTAGGCGGCTCGTCGAAGCCGGCGCCAGGGTAGTGTCTCTGAACTATAGCAGATGGGATTGGCACGGTGGAGACGGCATGAATTTTCCCCGTTCACGGGAAGAATTTCCGCTCTTAGATCAAGGACTCAGCGCACTCATTACAGACCTCCATGAGCGCGGACTCTCGAACGATGTTTCTGTTGTGATGTGGGGAGAATTTGGTAGGACCCCAAAAATTAACGCGAAAAATAGCCGAGATCATTGGCCAAAGGCTAATTTCTGCCTAGTCGCAGGGGGCGGCATGAACACTGGGCAAGTGATCGGATCAACAAATTCAAGAGGCGAAGAACCTGCCGAAAGACCGGTAAAGTTCCAAGAAGTATTCGCAACACTATATCACAACATAGGAATCGACCTAAATTCAGCTACAGTACGCGACTCTAGCGGCAGGCCTCATTATCTGGTCGATGAAGGAATCAAGCCAATCAGGGAACTAATCAGCTAGTATAAGCTGTAAATCTAAGGATCGTCTGGCAAGATATGGCATCCAACATGTCTCAGATCCGGTATCCCGGTGCAATACTCTCTTGAAATATGAGGATGTTGATGACGCGCACTTAAAAAATTTCTTTGCCAAATCCGTCCCCCATGATCATAAATCTAAGTTCATGAAAAATTTACAGATCATTGCTATTTTTATCTTTGCTATTTCGACAATCTGCGGAGCCGCTGAAAACCAATGGGTTTCCCTATTTGATGGAAAATCCCTAAAGGGTTGGACTCAGAAAGGTGGCAAAGCAAAGTATTCAGTCCAAGACAACTGCATCGTAGGTCAGACCATCCCCAGCACTCCAAACTCTTTTCTATGCACAGAAAAAAACTACGGTGACTTCATCTTGGAATATGAATTCAAAATTGATCCAAGGCTCAATTCCGGAGTGCAAGTCAGGAGTCAGGAGAATGCAAACGGAAGAGTATTCGGGTATCAGGTAGAAATAGATCCTGACACTAAGCGAAACCGCATGTGGACAGCAGGTATTTACGATGAAGGCCGACGAGGTTGGTTGAATGACCTTTCAAAAAATGAAGCAGCAAGAAAAGCTTTTAAGCCAAATGCATGGAATAAAATCAAAGTACGCGCAATTGGTGATTCAATAAAGACATGGCTAAACGGTGTACCTGCGGCTGATCTGGTCGACTCAATGACACAGAGTGGGTTCATTGGGCTCCAAGTCCATGGCATAGGAAAAAAGACTGACGGGCCTTATGAAGTGCGTTGGAAAAATATACGAATCCAAGACCTAGGAATTCATGAGTGGAAACCCATATTTGATGGCAAAACTCTGGAAGGATGGCGCGCCTTACCTGGAGGAACATGGACAGTCTCAGATGAAACTATCGTCGGTAAAAGCCCTAAAGAGGAAAGACGCCATGGAATTCTATTAACAGAGAAACAATTCAAGGACTTTACAGTGAAAACTAAATTCCGGGTTAATAGCGGTGATTCCGGATTTTATTTTCGATGTGAACCGGTCAAGGGAGGTGTATCAGTGCATGGCTTTCAGGTAGAAGTGGACCATTCTCAGGAAACTGGTGGGCTCTATGAAACTGGCGGTCGAGGTTGGGTTGTCAAACCAAGTGAAGATGAGATTCCAAAAAAGAAGTACAAACCGGGCGAATGGACAGACCTAAGTCTTAGCGCACATGAAGGAAGAGTCGTCGTGCATATCAATGGACAAAAGACCGCAGAGCTCATTAATGATAAGGGTCGCAGTTCAGGACATATCGGACTTCAGTTACATGGTGGGGACACGATGGATGTCGAATTCAAAAATATTTCAATATTGAAAGCAAAATAACGAAATAACTCTATAATTTTAGGTCTGTGGCTATTTAATTATGAGTTTATAATTTTCATATTTTCCATTGTTATTATATTTGTTTTGCTTATAATAATGCCGTGTTTTTAGGATTCAATGCGGTTCAATTAATCTTTCTAACCGCTTATTTAATCTTTACCAGTTCAGCCAATGCTGGACTTTCAGTGAACACATCAAACCGGAGTGATGTCATCCGTCACTTCGTGTCCAATTATCTCACTTCAGAAAATTTTGAAGATCACCACGAATGGACGGGAGATATGAACATTGGCGATCCGGGACAAGTTTCCGAAATGCTCCACGATGACGTGATTAGAAGAGTCAATTATTTCAGAGCAATGGCGGGCCTAAGTGCTGATATTAGTTTATCAGACGAACTTAATACTAAAAGTCAACAAGCCGCATTCATGATGGCCTACAATAACACTTTAGATCATAACCCTTCAACTGAT
>JABSSR010000410.1 GCA_013213965.1 Verrucomicrobiales bacterium
ACAAGCTCCAGTTCTGAGGGTCCTACATCAAGATTTGTTGAAACCTTAAATTTTTTGGTGCCTCTGCGGTTACTTGGGTTCTCTGAAAATAATTTTTCCCCACCTAGTGAAAGGCTCCCACCATTTAACTCTAGGTAAAATGTGTAGGTTCCTGTTTCGGTAACTTTTAAGAATCCTGAGTACTTGATTGCTGTCTGATGATGTATTTTTCCAATGGACTCAAGATTAAAATTGCTGGTCTGACCCGCAGTCTCTTTCTGGACATCTCCGCCCAATCCTTCCCAGACCTTTCCACGCCAGGTCATGTAAGCAAGGGTTCCAGGAAATTTTATTTTGCGAAGAAGATAATGCGAAATCTTTTCAATGTCTTGTTGAGGTAATCGCATGTCCGGCATTCTTCCGGATGGTCTTGATGAGTGCGGTCGTCTCAGAAATTCAGTGAGTCCTTTGTGAGAGTATTTATTTTCAAGGGGCCCGAGCGGTACAGATTTCGCTTTCATTATTTCTTTGCCATTCTCATCTCTTGGAGAATGGCAAGCGACACATCCTACCTGATGGAATAGTTCTTCTCCCTTTTCTGCTGCGACGGAGTCTGGAACTGTAATTTTGAAAGGGTCCTGCTTATTTAGAGAAACCAGATAATGGGTTATGGCATTAGCTATTTGCTCCCTTTCCTTTATGCTGAAATGCTCGAGCATGGCAGGCATTAGCGTTCCTGGTTTGACTTTCTGGGGAGACAATAAAAAATCTCGAATATGGTCCGGATTCAATCGGTTACCCACTGCTGACAGTCTGGGGGATTTTTTGGAGGATTCAGCAATGACTGGTTCTTTGTGACATGAAACACAGTTCATTTCCTCTATCAATATGCGACCTTTTAGAGGATCATTGAGTTTGCTCTCGTCAATTCCTGAAACATGGACACGTGCATTTCCATCCTCAAGGGCTAGGACGGTTATTATAACAAGGAGCAAATTAAGAGAGAATAAAGAAGTCCTCATCAATTTAAAATCTTACATGCTTATCTGGTATCGTTCCAAAGACATTTACAAATTAACTTTTAGGTTGATATAAGTCTTTTAATATTGGCTTCTTACCACAAAGGAACTTAGAAATTTTTCTGCCGTTTCTAGCTATTTACCTACGGTAGGCTTGATCTAAACTGATTCATTATGCATTAATGATGCTTTCATTATGACGATAAAATGAACCTTTTGACAATTACCATAATATTCTAATATATTAATAGTAAGAAAACTTTCAAAATACCCCAAACAGAAAAAAGATATGAAGATAAAATTATATGTATTAAGCGCAGTTATTTTAGCGGCTGGTTTGACAGTGGCATCTGCCCAAGGTCGTGGCGGCCGCGGAGTGCCGTCTTTTGAGCGTCCAACTTTCGAACGTCCCGAAGGTGCCGGTGAACGCCCTGAAGGTGCCGGTGAGCGCCCTGAAGGTGCCGGTGAGCGCCCTGAGCGTCCAAGCCGAGAGGAGATTGCGGAAAAGATTAAAGAAAGACTCGCGGAACGCGGTATTGATATAGATGAGATCAAGGCAAAGCGTGATGAGCGCAAAGCGAAAGCTGCTGAACGTCGTGAAAAGTTAATCGGTGATCGCGGTGATCGTCGTGCAGCTTTCCGTGATCGTCTGAAAGCACGCCGCGGCGCTCTCAAGGAGCGATTAGAAGCAGCTAAGGCTGACGTCCCTTCTAGGGAAGAATAAGGTACTGTTTTATTCAAAGAATGAGCCGGTCTTGACTTTGTTGTCAGGACCGGCCTTTTTTTATCTCTCGTTCTGGCAATTAAAAGATGAAAAAAAATTGTTGGTTTTGGTGGTTAAACTTTTTAATGGTGATGGCCATGACAGTTTCGATTCTGTCTGGAGTAACAATTTACTCGACGGACTTTTCCAATTTTCCGATCGGTGATGATCAGCTCGTTGGTTTTGAAAGTTGGGACAGTGACGCGAATGGGGTTGCTCTGCACGGCATTGATAATAATTTGATTCCGGGCGGAGGGAAGAGTGGTTTTCTTGGATTGAACCCGCCTGATGAGGACTATATCAGTGTCTGGCGACCGCTTGATTATGCGCCACTTGATCAGAACAAGGCCATCGTTCGTTTTTCAGCAGTGGTGGCTATTATTGATTCAACGAACAGTAATTGGGATAACTTCTTTATTTCATTTCACAACCAGAACGGAGATGCTCTTGCTTCGATCAACTTTGATAATACAAATTCCTATATCTTTCTTGATGACACGGAACATGTGACGAATACCGAATTCCTGTTTGTTCAGGATACTTTTTATCAAATCGAATTAGTTATCGATTTTATCAAGAATGAATGGTCCGGATTCTTGGATGACGAAATCGTATTTGATAAGATTCGGTTCCATGGAGGAGACAAAGCACTGGACCTTGGGAACCTCAGTGTTGACTGGCTTATCACCAATCTAGAAGAGCCAGGAGACAATTGGATGAGCTTTGATGATATCAATATTACCGCTGAGTCCGGACCCTATTCAGTTCTGAAGGTTCCTTTTATCAATGTATCTGTGAACAGTGAACTAAAACAAATACAGCTGAGTTGGGATTCAGAACCAAATCACCGTTATGAAGTTGAGCGTTCTACCGACTTACTACAATGGGACTCAGGTGCTCCTGATTCGGTCTTCATTACAGGCGATGAGCCAGAGCAACTAATTTACAGTGATTCGATTGGCAGCCAATCATCAGGTGAGTTTTATCGCCTCAAAGTTAATCTTAACGAATGATTTGGAATTATCATTGGGATCCTGACCAGATGAATAGCGGTGAACCATATTACTCTTCCCTGATTAGGATATTAGTATTCTTTGTATTTTTAGAATCATTGCCCGTTCGGGGTCAAAATATCGATGTCGTATCTGAGGATGTCGTGTCCCTATCTGACATTACTTACAATCTAAGATCAGGAATAGGAGTTACAGACAACGTTCTCTATAGTAACAATAATCAGGTCAGCCGATCCTATGCGGTCATGGGTCTTGACCTGACAGCGTTTCAGATCAGGGGTGATGAAAGAGAATTCTCAGTCTTCCTCAGTGCTGATCATGAACAGTACTTTGAGTCGGACCCAGTGGACTCGGAGTCCTTCGTTTTAGCTATGGCCGAGTATCGTCATCATTTATATAACAATTGGTGGATTGGGCTTGGATCAGAGTATTTGTACATAGATCAGTTGCTCGATTTGTCAGCGGATGATGACTTTAATATTGTACAGGCCACGGGTCATTCATTCGGTGTTCTTCCAACTGTAGAAAAAAAATTAGCAGGAGATTGGATAGTGTCGTTGGATATTCCCTGGCGTCGACAATACTATAATGATCCACTCGATGACTATACCGAAGCAGCTCCTGAATTAATGCTGAGTTATAAGACCGGTCAATACTCTCAGCTGAGATTAAAAGCTAATCTGGAATACAGAGGATATGATTCCCGAACCATTCACGGCTCACCTTCGCCTCATCAGTTATCAGACATTTTAAATTTTGAGAGGTCAGGAGTTGATCTCAGGTATCGCCACTATCTTGATCATTCCAGGAAGTGGAGGTCCACTACCGTACTAGGTTTTTTGAACAACAAAGATAATGGAGACGGGTATTATAATTACGACAGATTCACTGCGAAGCAGGAATTATTATACAAGGCGAATTCCCTGCAGATCAGGTCAGGTATTGGTTTGAGCAATTACCACTATGCTAATCAGAAAGATGACATGCAGAATCAATTACGCAGAAAGAGAGTTGTCCGGGCCGAGATTCGCGCAAGTTATGCTG
>JABSSR010000411.1 GCA_013213965.1 Verrucomicrobiales bacterium
GGGAGAATTTCATGTGCACTGGTTTTACTTTGGACGGATTTCCAAGTGCTGGTTCATGGGCCACTTATGCTTTAGGAAGTGAAACAGAGAACTTGCCCGCTTATGTGGCCATTTCAGATATTCGAGGCACTCCTCAGTCCAGCGTGAATTGCTGGGGCCCTGGATTCCTTCCAGCCGCATTCCAGGGAACAGAATTTAATGCTTCAAAACCGGTCCGCAATATTGCTAGGCCGAAAGGAATAAGTGATATAACCGATAAGGCCACTAGAGCATTTCTTAAGAGACAGAACCAGCGTCACCTGAATGAATATCCTGGTGACACTGAGCTGGCTGCCAGGATAGCCAGCTATGAATTAGCGGCAAAAATGCAAATGACTATCCCTGAAGTTTCCGATATTTCCTCTGAACCTGCCCATGTTCTCAGAGATTACGGAGCAGACGAGTCGGGAAGCAAGATTAAGGATTTACGCACAGCGCATGCCAAGAACTGTATTCTTGCGAGACGACTCCTTGAGAAAGGTGTGCGATTTGTACAACTCTTTAATGGTGCTTATCAGACCGGAGGAGAGGGAGTTAGTAATTGGGATGGGCACAAGAAAATAAAAGAACAGTATTCTATTCATGGACCAGTTCTTGATCAGCCCACTGCCGCTTTACTGAGAGACTTAAAGACTAGAGGTTTGCTTGAGAATACTTTAGTTATATTCAACTCGGAATTTGGGAGGATGCCAACCTTTCAAAAAGGTGCAAGCGGTCGGGATCACAATCCTTCAGGCTTCACTTCCTGGATGGCCGGGGCCGGAGTCAAGGCTCCTTTCAGCTATGGGGCCACAGATGATTTTAGTTACAAGGCTGTTCAGAACGTGGCTACTGTTTATGATTTTTATGCAACGGTCCTTCATATTCTGGGCCTAGACCATGAGAGACTGAGTTTTTATCATAACGGAATTGAGCGTCGACTGACTGACGTTCATGGACATGTTATTAAAGAAGTTCTTTCTTGAGAACACGTTTATTTTTGGTAAGTTATAAGGGATGAGATCGATCCAAAAACGGAAGGGTGCTCCTATGCACAGGCGAGATATTTTGAAGTCAGCGGGTTGTTTAGTGATGTTACCTGCTTTGGAAAGCTTTGGTCAAGAGGCCAAGGGCGATGATGCTGTGAAGGCGAATCGTTTATTTTGTATGAATATCGGCAATGGCATGTGCTCTGATAACTTCCCGACGTCGACGGGCAAGGACTATCAGAGCTCTTCTACTTTCCAGCCACTGGAAAAATTAAAGAAGGATTTCACTCTTTGCACGAATTTAAGAAACTACGGAGATCATGAAAGCACGATGTACGCTTTTGCTGAATATTCTGACCACAAAAATCCCCAGTTGATTAAAGATTCGGTTGACGAAATCGCGGCGTCTCATATTGGCAATGACACGCGTATTAGAAATTTGGTCGTTGAGCAGAGGCATTCCTATGGCATCTCCTATAAGGGTGGATTGCCCATTTCCCCA
>JABSSR010000412.1 GCA_013213965.1 Verrucomicrobiales bacterium
AAGTAATTTAAATAATCTTAAGTGGACATTAAGTTATGAGAAAACCGATCAAAAAGGAATTTACGAGCTTCAGTTTGATAGGGCGGATGGGAGTGGGGTGCATTCATTGGCTTTTGCTGCAAATATTGATACCGGAGAGAGTGACCTCAGTCGTATTAGTGCCGCAAGTATTCGAAGTGACTTAGGTTCGGAAAACGTTGAATTTTTGCCCTTTGGGAGTCCCAAACTGTGGGGGGAGGCGGACGCTACGCGTAGTGAAATGTGGAAAATTGTTCTTATAATATTAGGAGTGTTGTTGATGGTGGAATTGTTTTATGGTTGGTGGATTGGAGCTCGTAGATAATGGATATTAAAAGGAAAGATATTGTAGTGATAAGGTCGGACAAAATTTTGATGTTTTGCTTTTCCTGTGTTTTTATCTTTGCCCTGATTCCAGGATTTGCTTATGGGCAAATTCGTATCGCGGCTCTTGAACAGTCGACGAATTCCCAATGGTTGGAAGGGGCGACATTGAAGACAGATTCATCAGTTGATGAGCTAATGGTTCGAGCTGAACAGTTTTCAAAGCAGGGTAGGTATGATCTTGCGAGTAGTCTTTGGCAGACCGTAATCGACTCGAGCAATGATTTAGTATTTAGTAATGATGAATGGATTGAGAAAACTCTATCGCATCAATATGAATTGTATCGGTCAGTTTCTGGTGAGATAGAAGATGCTCTTTCGGCATTGCCGATAGAAGGGATCAAAGGGTATCGACTTAATGCTGATGCAGAAGCAAAGGAAGTATTGTCATCTTATGTGGAGGAAGATCGTGAAAAAGCTCTCGCGGAGGTTGTCCAAAGATATTTTTTAAGTTCATTTGGAGATGACGCGGCCTTTGAGTTGGCTTGTCTCAAGTTGGACCGTTATGAATTTTTTCCTGCAATCCGTTTACTTGAGAAGATCATTGATGATTACCCTGATTCTGACGTTAATAGGGTTGAAGTTATTTTAAGAATCGCAGCTTTAAATGCCCGAGTTGGAGATGTTAAGAGATCTCTAAAATTGTTAGAAGAGCTGAAAAAGGAAGATAGTTCCCTCCTTCCTAAACGTTTGATTCAGATAGTAGAGGAGGACATTGTTAAAGTTGATCCCTCAAAAGATAACAGAAATATTTCAGATAAAATTTGGCCGATGATGATGGGTGGAGCTTCAAGGTCCGGAGTAATGCCTGGTCCGGCGAGAGTGCCAGACCAAGAGAGTGGTGCTAAATGGTTACAGAAATATGAACTTACCATTCCCGAGGGGTGGCCGGAACTTCCAAGTGATACTCCTAAGATCGCTCTAACTGATTTGAATGATCCATTTGCGAGAAGGAATCAAATTCTTGGATCTTCTGTCAGTGGTAATAGGGCGCTCACTAATGCTCAGATTCTGTCTTCTTGGAAGAAATATAATTGGACTCCTTCTGCTCAGCTTCTTTTTGACTCAGGATATATATATTTTAAGAATGATAACCGATTAGTTTGTGCTGATTCCGAATCTGGCGAGTTGCGTTGGCTTGGTTTTCGGAATGAATATCCTCACCCTAACTTTACTAAAAATATAAGATTCAGGCGGCCCGTTAACGCTAATGATGCTAACAGGACTCCACGTGAACTAAAGGAAGTTCAATATTTCTCGGACCATGTTAATCAATCCATGTGCATTGTTGGAAACAAAATAAT
>JABSSR010000413.1 GCA_013213965.1 Verrucomicrobiales bacterium
AGATTTTTCCGCGAACCTCGTTCAGAAAAGGCATTCCCTTACAATCAGCCACGTCCCGAAAGCAAAGACATGCGAAATTCCGAGACTCAGCCGTAATCAACACCGCGATATAACCAATCCAGCCGATGAAACCACTCGTTCGCGCTATAGCTTTGCATCACCGAGTTGCGTACCGAGGCTGCAACACCCTCTGCATGATAAACATGGTCCCCGATCAATCGGGATCCCAGCACGACGCGCGCCGTCCGCAAAACTCTTGAAGTCTGGTAGGTCTGTAATCCCGCCTCAACGGTTTGTTCGGAACCGATCGCCTCGCCCAAGAATCTTATTGAAAACTACCCTCAGGCAAAGAAAAGAGGAGAGGCTCTCTATTATGCAAATGTAGAGAACATGGACTCTGCAGTCGGTCAGATAACACTGAGTCTGGACCGCCTAAATCTCACAAAAAACACACTCGTTATATTTTCTTCGGACAATGGCCCCGAAACTCTGAACAGGTACCGTAACGCATGGCGCTCTCACGGAAGCCCCGGGCCTCTCCGAGGAATGAAACTACACACTCACGAAGCTGGTATAAGAGTTGCCGGAATAATACGATGGCCAATTCAGATAAAAGCTAAACAAGTCAGTGATTCACCGGTCAGTGCACTTGACCTCTTACCTACATTTGCAAGCCTAGCGGCAGGTGAAATCCCAATTGACCTCAAGCTTGACGGTGCTGACATGATCAATGCATTCGATGGATCATCCGTGCAGCGGAAACAGCCTCTGTTCTGGTGTTACTATTCTTCTTTAAACAAAGCTAAGATTGCTATCAGGGACGGCGAATGGAAATTGCTAGCCAGTTTAAAATCTGCTGACGGAAAAAACATCAAAGCAAGATCCATAACAGAAGCAAACCGAACATCACTTCAGAAAGCAAAGTTAGGGGATTTCGAACTTTATAAAATATCTCAAGACATCGGCGAAATTAATAACCTTGCTGAAAAACACCCTAAAGAGTTAAATTCCATGGCGCAAAAACTGGAATCAATCTACAAGGATGTGGTTCAAGATGCCAAGGCTTGGCAATGATAATTCTCTACTTCAGCGTGCGTTCCACTCTACACATTCAGTATAACTGATTCCAGTTCCACCGAATATATCCAGAGCAGAACCGACGGTGACATCCAAGCAGCCTGAACTAAGTTCATCAATCTTGTGCAAGTCCTCAATGGATTTGACACCTCCAGCATAAGTCAGAGGAATTTTCCCCCAACTTCCCAATAATTTAACGAGGTCAGTGTCCATGCCCTCACACTTCCCTTCAACGTCAGCAGCATGAATAAGAAATTCCGCACAACTTCCGCACAACTTATCAAGTGTCTCATAATTGATTGGAAGATCTGTTATTGTTTGCCATCGGTCCTTTGCAACTTTCCATCCCCCTTCAGGGCAAACACGACAACTAAGATCAATAACCAATCGATCCTTACCTACCGCCTTAACCATTGATGATAATTTTTCATCTGAAAAATTTGATCCATCAAAAATGTATGAAGTCACAATCACATGACTGACACCACGATCAAGCCATCGCGTAGCATTCTGTGGGGTAATTCCTCCACCTAATTGAAATCCTTGCGGATATTCTTTTATAGCATCATTCGCTGATTCTTCATTGCCGGATCCAAGCATAATGACGTGACCCCCGACAAGGTTATCATTGCGATACATCTGAGCATAGTGTCTTGATTCCCTTTCACTGACAAAATTTTCTATTGGCGCTCCTCCACCCTCCTCGGCAAAGGTTCCCCCAATGACTTGCTTAACAAGTCCATCATGAAGATCAATGCATGGGCGGAACTGAGTCATCTAAGTGTATCAAGCGATGTGGAAGCCTCGCTGTCAAACGAATATCAATGAAGTGGACAAACTCATTTAATTCCAGCATCTTTAATTACACATGATCAGGAACCCATTCTTAATATTAATCTGTGTTCTTACAATTTCAGGTTGTGAAAATCAGAAAAGATCTGAAGAAGCACCCCCCTCTCTAGAAGGAATGGTCCTCATACCGGGTGGATCATTTATGATGGGAACGAGTCTCGAACCCAAGGAACAGCCGGTCAGGAGCGGGGCAGAGGAATCTCCTCCTCACCAAGTCATTCTGAAGCCCTTTTACATGGATGAAACTGAAGTGACCAACCTTCAGTACCAAAATTTCGTGGATGATACGGGGTATAAAACTCAAGCAGAAAGACCGTTCAATCAAAAAGATTACCCAAAAGCAAAACCAGAAGATTTACTACCTGCTGCCTTCGTAATGGCACCTCCAAAAGGTAATATTGACATAAATACTGCCTCGCATTGGACTTGGTGGAAACTGGTCCAGGGAGCAGATTGGAAACATCCTGAAGGAGCAGAATCAAATCTTGAGGGCCGGTGGAATCACCCTGTAATCAACTTGGCCTATGAAGATGCACTAGCGTACGCAAAGTGGGCAGGCAAAAGACTGCCGACGGAAGCTGAGTGGGAATATGCGGCACGTGGAGGACTCAAAGAAAAATTATATCCATGGGGTGACGAACTATCACCGAAGGGAAAAATAATGGCCAACTTCTGGCAAGGTGATTTTCCAAACAAAAATACAAACGAAGACAGCTATATGACAAGCTCTCCTGTTAAATCATTTTCGCCAAACGGCTACGGCTTATTTGATATGGCAGGCAATGTATGGGAAATGGTCGCAGATGAATATGAGAGAGACTACTATGCAAGAAGTCCAATCGAATCACCTAAGGGAGGAATAGGTCAATCAATCGTTGAAAAAGGAGATGGCCCTATTGTTTTCCAGAGAATCATCCGTGGAGGATCTTTCCTATGCAGTGAAGGATACTGTACAGGGTACAGGGTCGGCGCCAGACAACTCAGTGATGATATTAGTGCTTCCTATCATACCGGGTTCCGTTGTGTTCTTGATATAGAATCTGGTAATTAGTTCAGGCCACACAAAAATAATCAACACCTTCACAAAATCCTGAACTAATAGCCAATTCACGGATAATTTCACGTGCACCTGGACGTGCTACTGCACTAATGAGCATTGAAGATCCAGATCTAAGGGATGAATAGCCAAAGACTTCGACTCCATGAATAAATTCTCCTATCCTCCGCTCATTAATCTCATAAAAACGATTCACTGAAATTCCCTCAGAAGTAAAATCATTAGCAATTCTTTTCCCTATCGGTCCCGCTCCAGCAATCTCAATCCCATTATCAATTGCCAATTTTAATTTAGAAATATAATGGGCCTTTGCCTGAGAAAATCGATTTAAAGAATATCGGTCAGAACTGCGCGTTAAACGAGTCGGCGAATCATACCAATCAAAAAGGACTTCGGGAATGTTTATTAATTTCATCCCCTCATCCAAAAAACGAAGCCAAAGATCATAATCTTCAGCCCATTCAGGATCAGTAAATCCACCTATCATATCCAAAGATGATGAACGAACCATACTCGAAGGATTGGCAATCGGGCTGTCAATGAACCTCTGAGACGCAAGAGACTCGACATCATTGAGCCCGTTCAGCCAAGAAACATATGCAGAAAACCCTCTACCAGGATCAGTTCTTGGAGCATTCATTAATCGGACCGAGGTCCCACAACCTGAAAGAGATCGATTGGCATCCAATGCTTCTACCTGTGTCTTTATCCTGTTTGGATGTGACATATCATCAGCATCCATTCTAGCAATGAATGATCCACTGGCCATTCGCCTTCCCTTCTCTATTGCACTTGATACACCAACATTTTCATCACATTGAATGAAAGAAGCACGCGGATCGGAACTCACAAGCGAATTAGAAATCTCGGCACTTCCATCTGTTGAGCCATCATCAATAATGATCAATTCTAGATCTTTGTATGTCTGATTCAGGCAACTTTTCGCAGCACTGTATAGAGTTTTATCTGCATTATATACAGGAAGAATAACAGAAACACGTGGCATAAGATCAAT
>JABSSR010000414.1 GCA_013213965.1 Verrucomicrobiales bacterium
TTCGCCAACTTCAGGAACTAGGACGTCCATAGCGCGGACGGTTTTGCCATCGTCGTTTAAGCGCATATAAAATGCCTTAAATTCTTTTGGGTAATCCGTAACGATAGTTGGAAGTTTGAAATGTTCTTCGGTTAGAAAACGTTCGTGTTCCGTTTGAAGGTTCATGCCCCATTCTATAGGGTATTCAAATTCCATTCCTGAACTTTCAAGTATTTTAACAGCATCTGTATAGCTTATTCTTTGGAAGGCTTGATCTGAAACGGAGCGGAGTCTTTCGAGTAATCCTTTATCAACAAATTTTCCGAAAAGCTCGAGGTCCTCTGCACAATGTTCCAGAGTGTCGGTTATGAGGTAGTGGATCATTTCTTCAGCCAGATCCATGTCGCCTTCAAGGTCACAATATGCCATTTCTGGCTCGATCATCCAAAACTCAGAGGCATGACGAGTAGTGTTTGAGTTTTCGGCTCTGAATGTCGGTCCGAATGTGTAAACGTTCGACAAAGCGCAGGCGAAAGTTTCGACTTCGAGTTGTCCGCTCACTGTTAAGTAAGTGGGTTTACCGAAAAAATCATTATTTGTATCAGTTTCATCTTCATTAAGTGTTGTGACGCGGAACATTTCTCCTGCACCTTCGCAATCACTGGCCGTAATTATAGGAGTATGAACATAGACAAATCCTTTTTCCTGAAAAAATTGGTGGATTGCGTAGGCAAGTCTGGACCGTGTTCTGAAAACACAGCCAAAGAGATTGGATCGAGGTCTTAGGTGGGCTATTTGACGAAGAAATTCTGGAGAGTGCCCTTTCTTTTGTAGAGGATATGTTTCGTCTGCAATTCCTGTAATTTCTACTTCTAGGGCTTTAATTTCAAAGGACTGGCCTTTGCCAGGAGACTCGACGAGTTGACCTTTGATTTTTACTGATGATCCTGTAGTGGCTGTACTGATTGATTCTGATCCAGGGATTCCGTCATCGACGATTACCTGGATATTGGCTAGGCAGGAGCCATCATTTATTGATAGGAATGAGAAGCCTTTAGAGTCACGGCGAGTACGAACCCAACCGCAGATGATAACGTCATCAACTGTTTTATTGCTAGCAAGTGCTTCTTTGATTGTCATGCGATTTAAGTTTAGGTCATTGAAACCGGAGAATAGATTTTATACAATCTAGTTTTTGCTTTTGGAAGGGCTAGTATTTTTTTATAATTAAGTGATCTGATGAGAATTTTAAAATTAGCTCTTTTTATTTTAGGATGTGCATTGATGAGCGAGTCGCTTCTTCTTGGCATTGAAGTGGATGGTGAGCGAGATGAGGGATACGGTGATCCGGTGGCGGTTCAACGAATACAAACCGGATTTGGTGATCCGGGCAGTGAGCTTGATGCTGCCTATGCCATTGTGTTAGAAGAGAAGTTATACCTGATGATCACGGGCAATCTAGAGCCGAACTTTAATAAGCTTGAAATCTTTATTGATTCAAAATTAGGAGGACAGAATAAGATAATCGCGAAAGAAAATCCTAATAATGATAACTGGTCTGCAAAGTTTGATGGATTTACTTTTGATTCCGGTTTTACTGCGGACTATTTGTTGATAGTGAGGCATGGTCTTGGCGGCACTCAGCTGGATTTAGACTTCGCAGAATTAGGAGAAGGAGGAAAAGGATCATTAATTGGCCGCTTCGACCCTGTTAGTTTAGGAAGGCCAGGTCCATTTGAGGCTTCTAATGGGGTGGTCATTGGATTTGATAATACAAATTCTGCAGGAATTGGTTCTACTCAAGGACAGTTGGCAAACCAAGAATCTGCGTCACTTGTCAGTACCGGATTGGAATTATCGATTCCAATGAATTTAATAGGATCGCCAAGAGGAGAAATCAAAATATGCGCGATGATAAATGGACACGGGCATGACTATCTCTCAAATCAGTTTTTAGGCTCTATGCCTGAATGGACTCGTAATCCGGGCACCAATGGGCAGGGTGAGTTTGTTCAGGACTCTTCATTGAAAGACGTTGACCTTAATGATTATGAGGGAGATCAATTCTTTGTTGTTTCAGGGCCAGTGACTCCTTTGCAGATTATTAATTTGAGCTATGATGCTGAGTCTGAAAATGTCTCTATTACTTGGGCATCTTATCCAGATTCATTTTATACTATTGAAAGCTCTATAGATATGAAGGTTTGGCAGGAGATGGATGATGGAATAGAATCGCAGGGAGAGCAAACTACCCATGACCATTTAATTTTGGGCAACAAGGATAAGAGCCGGTTTTATAGAATCGTTAAGGAATAAAGTCCGACTTTAGTTTCACTGCATTGCTAAATACGAATACCCGACAGATTTATCCTATTCGACCCATGGTCTTGCCTGTTTGATGATAAATTGACCGTTTTCAACTAGTTTAAATTCTATTTCCATAGCGAAGTTGGAATTTCCTCTATAAAGATTTTTGAAATGTGTGTGAACGATGTCCATGTAATCCCTCAGTCGTAGGGCTTGACTTCGGGTCAAAATTCTCTGTCCAGTTTCAATTTGATTTGAGTTCCTGATATATTGAATCTCGTAATTCGATCCAAATCCAAGGTTGGCAATAATATACTCTTCGGGAATCGATCCAGGCTCTGGATTCGTGACTAGATTTTCTCCGATCTGGACATTCACGTAATGACCTTCCCATCCAGGACCGGGCAGGTATATGTTCTTCGTTACGCCGACACCATTGGACGTTTCATTTTCAAAGTTTTGATGAACAAGGATTCCCATGGCAGCCGACATATGATCGATTCTCCAAAAATCTCTTTCCTCAAAGGCGCGGTATGTCCATAGGCCAGCCCATACTTGTTTTGCTGTCTTTGCAAAGTGACCTTCTTCTTTGTGATGAGTGTATGATTCATAAAGTCCAGCGCCGTTGAATCCTTGAAGGTCTTCATTATTGGTACTAGAACGGGCCCGTATGGGGGCATCATCAGGGAAGGATTCCTGCAAGTCATTAAGAGCATTTAGCATCCAGTTTGGTAGGATCCCGGTTTCTTTTATTCTTTTCCTAAATTCCTTTAGTCGATTTTCCCTCACGGATGGAAATGATTGAAAGAGAGTATCATCAATCATCTGTTCGGCTTCGGCGTAGAAACCATTATGTTTCATGAAAGCATCATAAAAGTAGAATGGGATCGCGTGTCCATGTGGTGTTACTGATGGGATTATAGCATTTAATTCTGCGAGGTTCGTTGCCTTGGCTCCGAATGCTGAAGACATAGAAAAATCAATGTCTGAGAGTTGAGCGATTTGATCGTAATTCAGATTCCGTTCTGGAAAGCTTGTCTTGGAGGGCCGTATCTTTTCAAAATAAGCTTCAGTTTCTTCTTGGCTAGCAATACGAATCTCGATCCCGTCAGGACTTATGCTTAGTTTGACGTTCTGTCCGATGAGTGGAGTAATCCTTGGGTCAGTAGATGCGTTTTTAAGATAGGCGTTAGGAGTCCCATTTTGCTTAGCCTTAAGATTGATATGCGATAGGGGAGTTTGGTTCTGTTCGGTGATAATGCCTGAAACGTGAGTTATGTCATTGGGGATGTTGCGAAGTATGACTATGTCTCTCGATGACATAGTTTGTGCCCCTGTAATAAATTTGAGTGTACCAAAGCATTCTCCAGTATTGAGAGCGCTATAAGTTGAATTGCCGAACAGATCCTCAGAGTCAATAACTGCAACATGAGATTTTTTGTATTGGCTTATTTCTGATTGGTGAAGCGTTCTTTGAGTTTCGCTTGCCGGATGATATGCTATTTGGCCATCAAGGAAGGGCATGGACGATACAATCATTTCGAATGACGTTTCAATGAATCTGAATGCTACAGGATCGGCTGGCCAAAATTCGACAGTATAAATTCCAGTCTGGCCGGAAGGTGAAACATAGTTCGGGTGATAAACGATACTGCCGGCCGTGTTGCGTCGTCTCGAGTTGGTGAAATATGTATGATTATTAAATAATGAGTTACTATTATATCTATTTACCGCGTCTCGGCTGAAAGTGTAATGATACTCATATCGTTTGCTGTTCACGAAATAAAGTTTGGGTGACTTAGTATGAATGTCGTAAATAACAAATTTAACTTCGCTGATATTTGCAGATCCGGGAAAATTGTCCCTATGAGATAGAGTCTCGTAGGTTTGTTTGTCAGGAAGATGAACCCTGCCCATAGATGTACCAATGGCTGAAGCAGAGTTAAGAGGATTCATTAATCCTGGTGAGTTCATTTCTGTCAGATCAGGTATTCCATCACCGTCAGTGTCTGCTTGTCTTGAATTTTGGTGAATTTGGAGCCGCAAAAATCCTGATCTGGGAATGGGAGCAGGGTCCCTTGCGATTGAGAGATCTCCATTGCCTTGAACAATGTAGATTGCTCTTTTTGTTCCCGTGAGTGCGTCATCCCGGTGTAGGACTGCGTACTTATCAGAACTCAGGGGGAGATGGAGTTGTATTAATCCTCCAGGAGAGCGTGTAATATACGAAACTTCACTCCCATTTCCGTGTCCTAGTATCTGGAAAAACAGGACAAAGCACATCAAGGGCACTCGATTGAAGTTAGTGATCATCGTTAGTTTCTATTCTAGATAGTTTATTTTAAACAAGAGATGAATCTATTACCTATTAATCTATAAATTTATTGAACTCTGCGCTATATATTCTTTTTATGATTTTATTTCTTTGTAAGAAAAGAATTGCTTCTGTGTGAGGGGATTCATCTATGAGTTTAAGCCCTCCTTTTCCCATAATGCACAGGGCAGTTGCGAGAGGATCACTATAGGTGCCTTTAGAGGCAATGACGGTAGCGGCATTTTCGGAAATTGATCCGAGTCCAGTCATGGGATTAAGGATATGGGAGTAACGCTGGCCTTCGATTGTGATTGATTGTTCCGTGTTTCCGGAAGTTGAAATTGCTGCATTTGAAATTTTGATAACAATGGGCTTCGAATTCTTGTCACGATAGGGTATTATTTGGACTCTCCATTTATCCTTTCCGGGGGGAGGATCCCCCAAAACGATGTCTCCTCCAGCGGAGACACTTGCTGATCTGATCCCCTTGTTTTTTAGCAGTTCAAGCATTTTATCTGCAGTGTAACCTTTAGCAATTCCTCCAAAATCGAGGCGAGTCATAGGATTGAGTTTGATGATTTCTTTTGAGGTGTTTTTAATTGTTATGTTGGAAAAGCCGCATGCTTTTTTTGCGGCGTTAAGTTCTTTTGGTGGGGATAATTCGTTGGTGCGTCTTGAAATCCTCCACAATCTGCTCAGTGATCCGCAGGTTGGGTCGAAATTTCCTTGTGTGCGAAGAGTTATTTGTGCAGACACGTTCAACAATTCTAACAAATAAGGACTTGCTCGTTGCGGTTTATTTGGCTCGCAGTGATTGAATTTACCTACTTCACTGTCGGCCATATAATCCGAAAAAATGGCATTCATGTTGTGAGCCAAGGCGAATGCCTGTTTTGCGATGGCTGCAGTATCGTCGTAAGAGTATGAACTGTAGGTTACAATTTTAAATTTTGTGCCCATGCAGGCTTGAGAAAAGGAATATTTATCAATTGTATCTTCACTGGACCGGACGCCAGATACAATGCTGAACAGTAGGCACAGTGTGAGGATAATTCTACTCAAGGGTGTCATGATCGACTCCAGTATTCCATATTAACTCCATTTGTTCTGCAGAAGGAATCTTAAGGGGCCGTACGATTCGGAAACCTAACCACTGAGTATTGGTCATATACCAGATGCTCTTGGGTAATTGTGGATCCTGCAGTTTCCATGATTTGGCGGAAGGTAAGCGAGCAGCACTGCGTAATGAATCAGGAAAGTCATTCCAAGATCCTCCGCGGACAACTCTTGGATAAAGGTCACGCCCTCTTATCCATGGATTATCTAGACTATTTGGGTCATGTCCTTCTTTTGAGAAGATGTCCATTGTCCACTCTGCGACGTTACCATGCATATCATGAATTCCCCAAGGGTTCGGCTTTTTTTTTCCTATTTTCTGGTATTGGAAATCAGCATTATCAATGAACCAGCCGTAGTCATTGAGATCTTTTGCGCTGTCCCCGAACGAGTAAGCAGTTTTTGTCCCAGCTCTGCACGCGTACTCCCATTCAGCTTCCGTTGGTAATCGGTAGAAGTGCCCAGTCTGAATACTGAGCCACTTACAATATTGAAGGGCAGCGTGCTGAGTCATGCTTATGGCGGGGTATCCATCCTTTCCCATTCCAAATGTCATTTCTACATAGGGTTTTGTTGGACGAGAAATTAAATCAATGTCCTTATCATTTGGATCTGGGAATTTCTTTGAGCCGTTCTTATTGCGGCGTCCTCCGTCAATCATGAACTTCTCATATTCGTTCCAGCTAACTTCATATTTACCTATCCAGAATGGATCTATTCGAACTTCTCTTACGGGACCTTCATGAGGCTTATGTTTAGATTCTTTTTTTGTCGATCCCATTGTAAAAGATCCGGCAGGAACGGCAGCCATGTGATAGGGACTTCCCGATTCAGGGATCGTAGAAGAATAGCCATTCATTTCTGATTCCTTTGTTTCTTTTGAAGTTGAAATAATCAGTTCTCGTATTTTTCTGGTTAATACAATGGAATTTGGATCATCTTCGAAGGGCCAATTTGCTCCGGAGGTAATCCATAATTTTATTTTTTCTCGCTCCTCTTGTGTTAACTTTTGAAGTATTGGATTTATGTCCCTTTTAAAATCAACGACTGGAGGCATTTTGAGGACAAATTCTTGAGGCCAGGAAGCACCTTCATCAATCCAATCACGTAGTATTTGTTTTTGCTTTGCGGTGAGTGGTTCTTCTTTGGATGGCGGCATTACATCGTCATCCGAATCATCTAATTCAATGAGTTCAATGAAGATGCTCTTGTCGGCGTTTCCAGGAACTATGATTTCGTCCGCGAGAGCTAAAGCTCTCGTCTCTAATTTATAGTCAGACTTCTTATATTCCTTGCGATGGCATTTTAAGCAGCTCTCTACAAGGATAGGGATAACATCTTTGGAAAAATCGATATCAGCACAACATGTTGAAGTGATGAGAATAGAAATGAACGCCTGCCGAAACATGGCTGTGCTAGGAATTTTTTCGAGTAAGCTAGATTAGCTTTGTTTGTCCAGGTTTTGGTACGCCTCCAGGATTAAATTTATCCCCCCACTGGAGTCCATCAGGAGCCAAATCTTCTTTGGAATTTATGGCGTCTTCCCACTTTACTTTTTGTCCCGTATATGCGGACATCCTACCTAATAGTGCGAGCATAGTACTGTGGGCCATCCATTCGCCGTCATTCTTGGCTTTTCCTTTACGAATTGATTCGAACAGTTCGTTGTGTTCTGTCTGATACATGTCGTTATTGAGATCTGCGCCAGCTCTCCAGTTTTCTTCTCCACGAATAATGCAATTGCCTCTAACGATTAATGCGGAGCCTTTCGTTCCATTGATATAGTCATGATTTTCACCGTAGCAGTCCCTTTGCTGCCTTGATCCTAGATGGCATATCACATTGTTTGGGTATTGGTAAACGACGTGGAAGTGATCATATATGTTGCCACCTTCTGCAGGGATTTGACGACCGCCGGTAGCTACTGCACTGATAGGATCTATGTCGCCAGTTGCCCAGCCAATTTTATCCACGCTGTGAACGGCCTGCTCTACTAAGCTGTCGCCAGAAAGCCAACCAAAATTATACCAATTCTGTACTTGCCAAGCCACATCGCCAATCCCGTCAGGTCTGCGGGTTGCTGCAGGCATTGGTTTAACGGGGCCAGTGTAATAAGTAGCAAATATATTTGTCACTTCGCCGATTGAACCGCCATGAATTTTTTCAAAGAGTGCGCGGCGGGCATAGTGATAACGCCAGCAGAAGCCGCAAACTAATGTCAGTTCTTTTTCTTTAGCGATCTTAGCTGATTCAATTACAGACCTGATGCCTGTGGCGTCAACTGCTACTGGTTTTTCGCAAAATACATGCTTCCCTGCTTCAACTGCAGCACGCAGCATCATTGGGCGGAACCCAGGCGGAGTAGTAAGTATGACAACATCGGATTCGGCTATTACTTTTTTGTAAGCATTGACGCCAATAAATTTTTCAGGGGCACCGACTTGATCAGGGTGGCGTTTTTTGAGGTTGGTAATTGCTCCATTAGCATTTCCATCAAACACATCAGCTACGGAGGTAAGGCTCACGTCCTTATCTGCTGAGAGGGCTTGATTCGCAGCTCCGGTTCCTCTTCCTCCGCACCCTATTAAACCGAGTTTGAGGGGGCTCTTATTCGGAGCAGATGAAGCGATATGTGGAAAACTTAACGATGCAGCTCCGGCTAATGTTCCAGCGTCGCGGAAAAATTTTCTTCGTTTCAATGGAGAATCTGCAGAATTAGAATTTGGAATGGGCATAGGTCGGTTGAGATGTTTTTTACTATAATAATGGGTCAGAGCACTGTTTCCACTTCATTTTGTTAGGTTCTTTGTTATTGGAAAGGCAAGTTCTGGTTAGTTTTTTTTCTAGTAAGGCCTAATAATTTAGCCTTATCAGCGTTTTGAAAGAGATAAAAGAAAATAATCCAATGTCTGCAAGCCCACGGGTCATAGATCCATCAGCCGTTCTCTTGCGACGGGCGCTCACTGAATTTGAGGTCCCGCTCACAAGATTTGCGGTCAGTATACTTGGAGACATTGGACGATCCAGAGATGCAGTTCAGGACACTTTCATTAAACTTTATTCCCAAGATCCCAAGACGGTTGAGGATAAGGTGAAGGCATGGCTATTCACCGTATGCAGAAACCGCTGCTATGATATTTTAAGGAAGGAAAACAGAATGACTAGATTAGAAGATGATGGCATACACGCTTTGGCGTCATCGACTGATGATCCTGCTCAATTGATGGCTCGGACAGAGGACAGGGAAAAGTTAGATTCTGATTTGAGAAAGTTATTGTTGATGATTGAAGAATTGCCTGCACGTCAACGTGAGGTCATGCGCTTGAAGTTTCAAGCGGATCTAAGTTACAAAGAAATTGGCGAGGCGTTAGGAATTACTATTAGTAACGTTGGATTTGTTGTGCATAGCGCTTTCAAAAAGCTCAGAGAGGCAATAAACCAAACAGAAGAATAAAAGAGAGAATAAGAATTTATTTTTATTGTAATTAGTTATGAATATTGAGAATGATCCAAGATTAACTGCGTATATTTTAGGTGAGCTTGATGCTGATGATGTGTCATTATTAGAGAGTCAATTGTCTGGAAATGAAGGAGCACAGACTGCCATACGAGAGGCGAAGGAATATGCATCAATGATTAGGGATGCTTATAAAACGGAACCTGTGTATCGGATGACGTCTCAACAAAAAGAAGATCTTTTGTTGGATTCGGATATAGTGGCAGTGACAGAAACATTACCAGATAAGGTCCTTTCGTTCAGTGAAGGAGCAAAAGTTTTCGGAAAAGAGAAAACTGAATCAAAGAAAATTAATATTGGGAAGAGATCTTTTCCTATGGCGGCTAGCTTTAGTGCAGCAGCACTTGTCATCGGGGTGGCAGTAGTTTTGTTAAAACATGATCAGATAGAGTCTGGATCCAAATCTGAAACCGTGCATAAACCAGCGGACCCTTTTTCAATTACGGTGATTGATTCGGACACAGTCAATGGGATAAACAGCGGTAAACTTAATTGGATCCGGCGGCAGATTGCGGCAGATCCTGTCAAATTTCCGGTAACTTATAGGTATGGCCAGCCCAAGCCCTTAAATGAAATTTCTGACGGCCTGGTATTTCTAGATGGTGAGTCGTTCAGGAACCCTGCAATGGAAGGGCAACGCTGGTCAATATTTCCTTCTACAGTTAGTTCAAAGTCCCGTGATCTACTGCGAAAATTCATGATGGCTGGTGATCTCCCAGCAGAGAAAAATGTTCATGTAGGATCTTTAATCAATGCGTTTGATTATGACTATGATTACCCAGACTCTGGTGAGAGGTTCGCTGTTAATGCCGAAGTAGCTCAATGCCCTTGGGATTCAGAACGCTGGCTCATTCACGTTGGCGTTCGTGCAGCCGATGTTAAGAAGGGAGAGAATAACAGGCAATTGGTTGGAGAAGTGCGCATGGCCGTTGAATTTAATCCTGAGAGAGTTGCTGGGTACCGACTCATTGGTGAAGAGAATACAGATAAATTCAATGAAAATAATTTACCGGATCAGATTGTATTGGAGGGTCAAACAGTAACGGCTCTTTATGAAATAGTTCCTCTTAACGGAGTCGATTTTTCAGCATCTGCTACCCGGAGTGCGAGTTCTGAACTTGTATCGGTCCGAATCGATTATACTGATCCAGAGAAGAAGGACTCTCATTCACTGATTTCTAGTGTTTCCCATACGAGCGTGGGTTCATTGGAAAAAGCAAGCGATGATATGCGATTTGCTGCTTCGGTAGCAGGTTATGGTTTATTGCTTGAAGATGATAAAAAAACTCCATTCGCTACGTATGATTTGGTTCTGGAACTTGCCAAGGATGCGTTAGGTGAAGACAAAAACGGTCAACGCTCTGAATTTATTGATTGGATTGAGAAAACAAAAAATTTAATAGAAAAAAGATAAAACTTAGTGATTAGGGTTCTTAGTAAATGTTTTTCTGGAATTAGGGGGTTCAGCACGATAGTTATTGAGTGATTAATAACTGCTAACAAAAATTTGTTAACCCCGCTATCAATTTGATTGAATCATTTAATAATAGATCGGCTGATGTCTTTATACCTGATAATGCTACTTTGGCTGTCGCTTTAGACCGCACCTCGCACCTCGCTATTGGCGCGCATTCCGATGATTTGGAAATTATGGCATATCACGGAATAGTGAATTGCTATGGGTATGGAAAACAATTAAATAAGAATTGGTTTACTGGGACTACGGTGACAGATGGCAGGGGCAGTTCTAGGGCCGGTCTATATTCGCAATGCAGTGACGAAGAGATGGCAATAATCCGCAAAGAAGAGCAGAGGCAAGCGGCTGTCGTAGGTAGATACAGCGCTATAATACAGCTTGGGTACTCCAGTGAGGAAATAATGGAGAAGCAAGGTTCGTTAAAACTTCAGGAAGAGTTGTTATATATTCTAGAGCAAACGAAACCAAGGATTGTATATACCCACAATCCAGCAGATAAGCACGATACCCATATTGCAGTTCTTTATGCCGCGATAAAAGCAATGCGTAAGATGCCTATTGATGAAAGGCCTGAAAAAGTTTTAGGATGCGAAGTTTGGCGTGATTTGGATTGGATGCCTGATGATGACAAGGTAACTCTTGATGTGAGTCAAAGAGAGAATCTTGCGAACGCTTTAGTCGGCGTATTTGACAGTCAAATTACTGGAGGAAAGCGCTATGATAGGGCCGCAGTTGGTCGACGATATGCTAATGCAACGTTTTTCTATGCTGAAGGAAAAGACAAGTCCGAGCAGCTAACATTTGCAATGGACCTAACGCCCGTAGTCAAAGACGATTCTATCGATTTTATTGAATACGTTATGAATTACTTGGATAAGTTTCGTAATGATGTCCATAGTAATTTGACACAATACTTTTAGGTTCTAACTATTAAACCATTAACAGTTAATTGTTCTAAAGCATGGAAATTATTATTCGTCCTTCGCCCGAAGAGTGTGCGTCAATAGGGGGTCGCATAATAGCGGATCTGATAAAAAGAAAGCCCAACGCAGTGCTCGGGTTAGCTACGGGGAGCACTCCGATACCTTTGTATTCTGAGCTTGCTAGAATGCACAAAGATGAAGGTCTTAGCTTTTCCGAGATCACTACTTTTAACCTGGATGAGTACATAGGCCTTCCGGGAGATCATCCATGCTCATATCAATTTTTCATGAGGGAAGAATTATTTGGGAAAATTGATATTCGACCGGAGTCTACTCATATTCCGAACGGTGAGTCAGATGATATTGAAAGGGAGTGCTTAGCATACGAGCAGGCAATTGCGGCTAGCGGTGGAATTGATTTGCAGGTTCTTGGGATTGGATCTGATGGGCATATCGGCTTTAACGAGCCGGGATCTTCGTTAGGTTCGAGGACTAGGATCAAGACTTTGACCGGTAAAACTATTGAAGATAATGCAAGATTTTTTGAAGATCCTAATCAGGTGCCCCGTCATTGTGTTACTATGGGAGTCGGTACTATAATGGACAGTGCGGCATTGATGCTATATGCATTTGGTGAGGGCAAGGCAGAGATCATTTCGAAAGCAGTCGAAGGTCCTGTGAGCGCAATGGTTCCTGCCAGCATATTGCAGATGCACCCCTGCGTTAAGGTGATAGTCGATGAGGCAGCAGCATCTCAACTTGCGAACATCGAATATTATAAAGAGGTTTATCAGAATAAGCCCGATTGGCAGAAATGAGCTGCTCAGTTCCGGATTTACTGACAAATAAATTTTTCAGTATTTATGGTTTAAATAATCATAACTCACTGTAAACGAGTTACTTTTCGACAATGTAAGTATTTGTTCTTTTTTAGTGAACACTAATGTGTTATGTTTGTAAAAATTAAGAGATGGATTTAAACAAATTAACAATAAAAA
>JABSSR010000415.1 GCA_013213965.1 Verrucomicrobiales bacterium
ATTCTTGGAGTCCTGAGATCTGGGTAGTCTCCTTCAATTTACCTTCATTGTTTATAAATATTCGAACTGGCCCCCACTCAATGCTTAACAATAGATCGACCCATCCATCCCCATTCGCATCTGACCAGAGTGCACTGGTCACCATTCCGCAATTTTCAATTCCCGGGCAAATCTGCTTAGTAACGTCACTAAATAGCACCTTCTCTCCCTTAACAGTTTCATTAAGTAATAATGTACTCTTTGGGCTAGTAGGATATTTCCCGGGGCGCAATCGTCCTCCAACAAAAAGATCCAGATCTCCGTCACGATCAAAGTCAGCTGCCGAGGCCACCGAACCACTGACCATGAGGTCAGGTAATGTTCCCTCAGGAGCATGCTCATATGCCCCGTTCCCGTCATTTAAATATAACCTGTCTCTCAGCTCCTCGGCCTCAGACTCCACGCCGCCACTCACAACGAACAGGTCAGCGTCTCCGTCACGGTCCGCATCAAACAACAAAGGGCTCATGTCCTCAGAACTACTGTGCACTGAACTTGCAGAAATTTCTTTCCATGACATCAAGCCTTCACGATCATGGTGAATGGCAAGAGGTTCAGAGCGTGCGGAACCCAGTACAATTTCATCAACACCGTCTCCGTCCGTATCTCCCACAGCTATTCCAGGGCCTAAATGAGAGAGCTTATTGGGCAGTAATGGCTGCAATGCAAAATCATTAAAAAATGTCTCCTTATGAGATGCCGGCTTAATGGATTTAACATCAGCAAACATTGGCTCGGTACCGGTTCCCTTTATCGGTTCTTTTGGAATAGAATTTTCATTGCTCTGCGAGACAACATAATGAGATCCTGCTAACAGGTCCTTGAAAGACTGTTTGATTCCGCCGGGCCATTCCACTTCAAGACGATCAATTCTGTCCTCATCCCCAAGTCCAAAGTGCATAACAGGACCATTGCATGAAGAATATCCGGTCATTGGATTCATGATCTTTGTCTGTTTACCTGCACCAGAATCTGCACGGATAATAGCACCGATCCCGTAACGATTAGATGCATTACCACGAAGAGAAATAGTGACCCTGTTCCGGGCACTATCATTGCGAAATATCTTGACCGGCTCATCAAGACTCGCAACTACAAGGTCAAGGTCTCCGTCCCGGTCAAGGTCCCCAGTCGACGCAGAGTAGCTTGCTCCTAAATGGTCAAGGCCCCAGTCCTTGGAAACGTCTTTGAACTTTAAATGACCCATATTCTGAAAGGCTTGGTTCGTATCTTTCTGTAGCCCAGTCCCCTTCCAAAGTTGCCATTCTTCCCTTCCCTGAAGCATGGACTGCGAATATGGAATAAATTTCTCCTTACCATCCACTACAACTCTAAAGTACGCGTCCGGGTTACGGATATTTGCACTCATCCCATTGGAAACAAAAACATCAGTGAATCCATCATTATCAAAATCAGATAATTTAACAGCCCATGACCAGCCCGAAGCTGCAAGACCGCTGAGCCATGCACTTTCAAGAAAACGTGGAGTCCCGCTATTAATGAAAAGCGCATTTCGCATCATCTGACGCGGCGAAGAAGTATCCATGAAGTCTTTGAACGCAGTCATGTCTCCCATGGCTATTTTTGACTTGTAATGCGTGGTCGCAGCCATGTCTAAAACGAAGAGGTCCAATAACCCGTCATTATTAAGGTCAGCCATATCACTGCCCATTGAAAACCATGTCGAATGAGGAACTGCTGATTTTATAACGTTAGTGAATGACCCGTCCCCATTATTGCGATAAAAACAATCAGGGTCCTGAAAATCATTAGCGACATAAATGTCAATTAATCCGTCACCATCGTAATCGAACCACGCTGCCGATAACCCATATGCCTGATCTTCGATCCCAGCTTCTTTCGTCACATCACGGAACTTACCTTTACCGTCATTCTCGAATAATAGGTCAGGGCGACCAATGGTCCTGATTGCATACTTGCCATCTGGCTTCTTATAAATTTTATAAAATGGTTTGAACTCAGGACGAAGCACTGGTTCCCCGTCTGCTTTATAGTAGGCCGCTTCCTCCGCAGTCGGCAGGCCTCCGGCACGAATGAGTCGGTTCGTTATGAGATAATAGTCCAGGTCACCATCATTGTCATAGTCCGCAAAGTGAGCGGAGAGGCTCGCGTCCTTGACATCAATCCCGCAATCCTTGGCGGACTCAGTAAAAACACCTTTACCATCATTAATGTAAAGCAGGTTCGGCGTGTCGTAATTACAAACATAAATGTCAAGATCACCATCATTATCAATATCAACAAATTGCGAAGAAACACTCCAATGTCCTTTAGCAGATACGCCGGACTCCGATGTGATATCCTCAAATTTAAGCTTACCTACCTGCTTATAAAGAACACTGTCTCTGGGGCCCCCGGTACAATAGATGTCATCCCAACCATCTCCATCAATGTCTCCAATAGAAATGCCTCCACACGCGTAACCAAGAATATAAAGACGACTCAGTGGATGCTGATTGTCGACCAGGTTAACAAATGCAATACCGGACTCTTCTGCACCTATTGACTTAAAAAGGGCGGAACTTTTATCGAGGCCCTCGGATGCGTCTTCATGGGAATAGAGTTCTTTTAGCTCTCCCGGCTGAAGACTCACCTGCTGACTCGTTGGGAAAGAAGTGTCCAGACCTTTTTCCGATCTGTCCATACCTTCCTTTGATCCACACGAATTGCAGAAGCAAGCAGCGCACAGAAGAACAAAAGCTGAGATGTATTGTTGAGGTTTTCCCATACTTTTTGCCCGTTAACCGGAACCGATTGTTTGCAAAGGACTTATAATAGTGATTAGTGGGTATTAACGCAAATACCAAGTCATACAAATATCAGATCACCGGGCCGTGGTTTCGACAGTCATCATACAAAGGTCTGAGAAAAAGGATAACTTAGAACCGGGCCAATAATTATTTAACCGAGGCTTAAATATTCTATCTCTTATTAGTTCTATTCAGGCAAGGCTATGAGACGGACTCTATAAAAGAGCTTGCTCTCCCCGAGGGAAGTCGCACCCTCATCAATGAAAGTGGGAGCCTCGTCCTCGGCAATGATAGAATCATCAAGCTCTTCCCAAAAACCTTCATCGAAATTTTCTCCTGCCAGTGCTGTGCTCCGGTCCACGGCATAGAGTCCTCCTAGGACCGCGTTCCATGAAACGCGAATCTCGTCCTTATCATTATCGATCTCGAAACCAGTAATTTGAAGAGGATCAGCTGCTGCCGGCGCCTCAATTTTAAGACTCACCTCATCAATATACATAATTTCTCCTCCGGCCGCGTTCGAGCCAACGTCCTGAAAACTCCAGATCGGGATAAATGATGTCGTTGGTTCTCCGTCCCCTCCCACTTCAGGGATCACTCCCTTGCCGGTGACCTGGAACCAAGTATCTACAGGGATGTCTCCGACCGGAGTGATTCCATGCTTAGTCGCATTCGTATTGTTTTTGTTCCAGCGAAGAATTAATCGGACCGTATCATCAGTCGCCATTCCTCCTTCTGCAGGGCGATAGTACCAGGCACTATATTCATAAGTTTTACCGATCATGTCCGGCGTTACTTCGATAGCCTGTGGATCATCCACGGTCGCTGGCGGTGATGGAGCAACGAGACGTGCCTCTCCCCACTGAGCACCACCTGCCAAGTTAAAGACAGCGGCCCCTTCACCGGCTCGGACAGGGTCAGACGTAAAATTGAAGCGATTATTATCACGCCAACCTGTCAGGTCCCCCGACTCAAAGTCTCCATTAATGATCAGTTCCTCTCCTTCAAAAGGAGGCAGAACTGTTCCACTAAGATTGATTAAGACTTCAGGATTATTTTCATCATCACTTTCGAGAGTAACTGTAGCCTCAAAGAGTCCAAGCCTCACCCCAGGATCAAAGATCAGCGTTAAATCAACGCTCTGGCCAGAATCTATCTTTACAGGGAAAGTGTCCTCAGCGAACTGAAAGTCCTCCTTGCTGGGGCCAAGTAAAGAGGCCCCGCTAATATTCAGGTCCTGAGTGGATCCAGAATTTGAGATCTGAATTTTTCTTATGAATGGCCCTTCTCCTTGAACCAATTCACCAAAAGCAAGCACCGAACTGACGGCGAGATTAGGATCCTCGTCAGGAGTCGTCACTTTAATTTTAAAGTTATCAACATAGGCTGCTACTCCAGGCTCTGCGTCATTGGTCTTGTCGTAAAAACTAAGGATAGGGACAATCGAAGTGGTCGGATTGCCTTCCGCATCTGTCTCACGAATGGTCCCTGCCATGTTGAGAGTGTGCCATTTGTCTGCTTCAAGAGAATCCCAATTCCATTTTTGATTGTTGTTTTGTTGATTGATACCGTTCCAACGAATGATCATGTTAAATCGGTCCGGACCATCGGCCGTATTAAATGTCGTGTCACTGGGGATATAAAGATCAATCTGCATATCGAAAGTATCTTGGCCAGGAACAGACTCAGCCGGAAGATTAAGTGATCCGGGACTGGGCGCTCTCAATTCACCCCACGGACTGGTACCGGCCGGATCTCCAATATTAATAGATCCCACATTGCCGCGACCCGAATCGGTCGGATCAACGATTACCGTAGTCTTA